>CALMVH010000091.1:1383-4995 GCA_937873165.1 uncultured Rhodospirillales bacterium | reverse complement strand
GTCGCCAGCCCTCGCATACACGCCGGGGGTTACGTCATGGTCGCCGTGCATGGGCACGACATGCAAGTGGGCATGCGGAACCCCAAACCCAGCGACCGCCAAGCCCACCCGGCGCGGCTTCAGTTCCCGGCGCATCACGCGCGAGATTCGCTGCGCCACAAGCAGGATATGCGCGGCATCCTCGTCCGGCACATCGCAGAACTGGTCGATATGCGCCCTGGGGATGACCATCAGTGCCCCCGGCGTAACGGGCCGCCGATCGAGAAAAGCGATGCACCGTTCATCCTCGTGGACGATATGCGCAGGCGCTGTGTGCGCTACGATGCGGCAGAAGATGCAAGTGTCGGTCATATCAGTTTTCGTTGATCGTGAGCCTTCAACACTCAGCGGCCAAACGTTGGCCCGGGGGCAACGGCGACGAGACGGTGACGGATAAAGGAAGCCTATCGGGATCGCGATCTGCTGCTTCGATAAGGAACGCTTTGATCCCGACATTGCAAACCATTACGTCGTCCTAAAAAAGGCGGCATTGCTGCCCTTCAGCGGATTTAACCGTACCCTTTGCGGCTACGAGGTTCCCAATCAGGATGGTGGTGCCGTTCGACAGATTGAACACTCGCTTATGGGCAGTTGTAAGCTCATGACCTTAGCCCTCGATGCTACCGTTTCTCGCGATCGCGCAGCTTACTACGGTTAAGCAACCACCGACCTCGGCTCCTTTGTCTTCATGAACTTCACCTTTGGCCAGTCTTCCTGCGCCTTGTTGAGCGCCCACGAGTTGCGAGGTAAAAATACGGGACTGCCTTCATGGTCGTCAGCCAAGCTGCCCTGGTTCGACTCGCCGAACTTCTTCAGCAGCACGGCGTCGTCGCTATCCACCCAACGGGCGGTGTAGAGGCTGGTTTGCTCGAAATGCACGGGGATTTCGTATTCGGTTCGGATGCGGTCGGCCAGTACGTCGAATTGCAGGGCACCCACGACCCCGACGATCCAGTTACCGTCGAGTCGCGGCTTGAAGACGCGGGCGGCGCCTTCCTCCGCCAGTTGTTCGAGAGCCCGCCCCAGGTGCTTCGCCTTCATCGGGTCGTCGGGCCGCACGCGCTGCAGCAGCTCGGGCGCGAAGCTGGGGATGCCGGTGAAGCGGATCGCCTCGCCCTCCGTCAATGAGTCCCCGATGCTCAGCGTGCCGTGGTTGGGAATGCCAATGATGTCGCCTGCCCAGGCTTCCTCCGCCACCTCGCGGTCCTGCGCAAAGAAGAACAAGGGCGCGTGCACGGCCATCTGCTTGCCGCTGCGCGGATGCGTCAGCTTCATGCCGCGCTTGAAGTGACCGGACGCCATGCGGAAGAACGCGATGCGGTCGCGGTGCTTCGGGTCCATGTTCGCCTGAATCTTGAACACGAAGCCCGAGACCTTGTCTTCCTGCGGCTCGATAGGGCGGTTGACTGAGGGTTGGGCCCGCGGCGGCGGCGCCAGCTCGGCCAGGCCCTGCAACAGTTCGCGCACGCCGAAGTTATTGACGGCGCTGCCGAAGAATACCGGGGACAAGTGCCCCTCGCGGTAAGCCTCGATATCGACCGGCTTGCACAGCGTGCGGGCCATCTCCACGCCGTCGCGCAGTTCGCGCACCGCATCGGCGGGCAGCGCGGCGTCGATCTTCGGATCGTCGATACCTTTGCAGGTTTCCGACGGCGGCAAGGCGACACTGCCGCCCTTGGGCATCAGCACAAGGTGATCGTGCAGCAGGTCGTAGCAGCCTTTAAAGTTGCGGCCGATACCGATGGGCCAGCTGGCGGGCGCGATATCCAAGGCTAGGCCTTGTTCGATCTCATCGATCAGGTCCAGCGGCTCGCGGCCCTCGCGGTCCAGCTTGTTGATGAAGGTGATGATCGGCACGTCGCGCAGGCGGCAGACCTCGAACAGCTTGCGCGTTTGTTCCTCGATGCCCTTGGCGGCGTCGATCACCATCACGGCGCTGTCGACCGCGGTCAGGGTGCGATAAGTATCTTCGCTGAAATCCTCGTGGCCCGGCGTGTCCAGCAGATTGAAGATACAATCGCCGTATTCGAAGGTCATGACGGACGCGGTGACGGAGATGCCGCGCTCGCGCTCGACCTTCATCCAGTCTGACCGTGCGCGCCGCGCATCACCCCGCGCCTTGACCGCGCCCGCCGCCTGGATGGCGCCGCCGAACAGCAGCAGCTTTTCGGTCAACGTGGTTTTTCCGGCGTCGGGGTGCGCGATGATGGCGAACGTGCGCCGCCGCGCGATGGCATCGGAAATGGATTGTGCTGGCATGGGCCGTTATAGCCCATTCGGGCGCGCGGCTTCAATCCTGCTCGATGCTGGTCTGGTCTTGTGGCTTGTGCATTCAGTGCCAGGGCGCGCAACGAACGCGGCACCTGCCGGTTATACCTGCACCCGCCGTTCCGGCGGCGAATACCGACGGGAGAGCTGGAGATGCACGAGGAAACGCTGGATCAGGCACAGCCGGACAGGCTGACGCTGATCGAGGAGGAGGCCCGGCTGGTCAAGCAGTCCGTCATCCGCGACCGTATCCGACTGGGCACGGAAACCGTCGAGCATGTTGAAGCCCTGCATGCGGTCCTCCACGAGGATGAATGGCAGATCGAGCGGGTACCGTTCGGCCATGTCGTGGAGGCCGCGCCTTCCATCCGGCAGGAGGGCGATGTGACAATCATCCCCGTGGTCAAGGAAGTGGTCGAGATACGGCTGGTGCTCGTCGAGGAAGTTCGCATCACAAAAAGAAGCATCGAACGGAACGTATCGGAAGACGTGCGGTTACGTTCACAATCGTTAACCATCGAGCACCTGCCAGTTCGAGATCCTTCTTCCAACTAGAAAGTTTCAGCATGTCCACACAGTACGCTTCGTCCTCCAGCACGGCTTCGTCGATGCACAACCGCACCATCGCGGCCCTGTACAACACTTCAGCGGATGCCGAACGCGCCCGTGGCGCGCTGCTGACTGCCGGCCTGTCCAGCGAGCAGATCCACATCGTGTCGAACGAGCAGGGCATCAACGCCAGCGCGATGTCGTCCGAAACCCACAGCACCGGATTCATGAGCTCGATCAAACATTTGTTCATGCCGGCAAGTGAAGCCCACAGCTACTCCGAAGGCGTGCGGCAGGGCGGTACGTTCGTCGCGGTCACCACCGATGACAACGAAGTCGATACGATCATCACGCTTCTGGAGCAGACCAACCCGGTCGATCTGGAGCAGAGCGAGGAAACGTGGGCGAAGTCCGGCTGGACGGCCCCTTCGGCCGCTGCCATTGCGCCGTCGGCCGCGGACAAGATCGAAGTGATGGAAGAAAACATCAAGGTCGGCCGCCGCGACGTTGACCGCGGTTCGGTTCGCATTCGCAGCTATGTCGTCGAACAGCCCTTCAGCCAGAGCGTGACCCTGCGTGAAGAGCAGGTCGGGATCGAGCGTCATGCTGTGGATCGCCCGATCGGCACCGGCGAGACGTTTACCGACCGCACCATCGAGTTGAACCAGATGGGCGAGGAAGTCGTTGTCGAGAAGTCGGCGCGCGTGAAGGAAGAGATCAGCCTTCACAAGGATGTACAGCAGCGCTCACAGCCGG
>CALMVH010000091.1:0-1373 GCA_937873165.1 uncultured Rhodospirillales bacterium | reverse complement strand
ACGAAGGTCGATCCGACGATCACCAGGCGCTAACTCGCTGGTACGGGAAAAGGGCGGCTTCGACCGCCCTTTTTTTATGACGTACTCGGTGACTGGCGTCCCTGCTGTTAGTCAACCCGCCATGCGGTATCGTTTCAGCCCTTGCTTAAACAACCACGCGGCGAACAGGGAGTACAATCCCGTGACAGCCGTCAGTTCCACCAGCTTTAGCCAGCTCGCCTCGCGGATCAGTTGCACCGGCACTGTGACCATGAAGGCCGCCGGCAAGACGGTGAACATCAGGCCGCGCATCAGCAATCCCTGGCCCTCCTGCGGTACGGTGGTCAGGTAGTAAAGCGCTTCCGTCAGATACTCGGTCAGGCTGGAACTCCGCGGGACAAAGAAAATCAGCGATCGATAGATGACCTGCGTCGCTTCGAACAGTACGCCCACAACCAGTGCTGCCACGATTGCGAGCAGGAAATCCGCTTTGTCCAGCCCGGCACCGCATGCCAGGAACAGTACACCGCACACTGCATCGCCAAGGTTCGAGGGATTGACGTTTGCGAACTTGATCGACAGCAGCGGCGGACAGGGACGCGTTATGTAGAGGTCGACCCGCCCATCCTGAACCTGCTGGCCCAGGTAGCGAAAACCGTCGGCGGCGAGATGGAGCAGGCCGAAACTGGCGAAGTTGATGCCGTAGAGCAGCACGATCTCGCGCAGGCCCCAGCCACGCACGGTGCCGAACGCATCGAAGAACACGATCCACGCGGCGAAGAACAGGCAATCCTGCACTAGCATGGCCGTCATCGTTGGAAATGTCTGCCGCATATTATCAAGGATTATCCGGACGTTCAGCCGCAACATGCCGGCGAGGCTGGCGAGGAACGCGATCACGCCGCGCACCGAACGCGACGACCAAGGGCGTTCGCGACGCTGCGTGTGCCAGCGAGGCCAAGCGCGACCCACAGGACCTGCCCGCCCAGTTCGAGCACGAGGCGACCGGGAACGATGCCTGAGGCGAGATTGCCGGGTACCGCCAGCACGGCCGGAAACGGCGTGCACCATGACAAGGTTTGCGCCCAGGCGGGATATAGCAGCAGCGGCCATGACCGCGCGCCCAGCAGATATAGCGATTTCTGCCACAGCCGGTAAACCGGCTCCGCCGGATCGAACCACGCGGCGGAGCAGCCGATCACGAAATGCAGGCACAGGAACAGGACACCACTCATCCACAGACAAGGGAATGCCAGCGCCAATATCAGCGCCGGATGAGGCGGCAGGCTGCCGCTGATTGCCCATGCCGCAGCCGCACCGGCAGGCAGAATGGCCGCCATGCGCATCAGGTACTGGCCCGACCACTCTGCCATGCGCAACTGCCAGAACGGCAC
>CALMVH010000090.1:9049-11932 GCA_937873165.1 uncultured Rhodospirillales bacterium | reverse complement strand
TGCAGGAACACCGCAGGCACCCCGTCGGGGTTGCCCGACTCCTCGATATACAGATGATGCAGGTCGTCGACCGGCAAGGTATGCAGGCGGAACGGCTCGATCGCCGGGTAGAGTTGTCTGGGTGGCACGCTGCGGGACTCGCGTGAAAAATGGCTCCCCGGGCAGGGTTCGAACCTGCGACCAAGCGATTAACAGTCGCTTGCTCTACCACTGAGCTACCGAGGAACATAGCTGAGACGGCGTACACTGTCCCAGAATCAAACGCGCTGCAACATGAAAAACCGGCAAAACTGGAGGCGCGGGCCGGAATCGAACCGGCGTACAAGGATTTGCAGTCCTCTGCGTGACCATTCCGCCACCGCGCCGCCGACCGGTCCAACCTCAGACGTGCAGGCCTTCGACGTTTCAGGCGTATACCGCCCTCCCCGGGGCGGGGCAAGGGGGTACGAAGCCGGATCGAACCCGCATTGGACATTGTGCGCCCGGTCGCAAGTGCTATAAACCAAGCGGAGAGAAGCTAAGGTTCTGAAAATGGTCACATCGAGTTCGACAGATCCCGCGGAACAGGCGCGCATCAACATGGTTGAATGCCAGCTGCGGCCGAACCGGATCTACAATCCGGGCGTTCTGCAAGCCATGATAATGTTGCCGCGCGAAAACTATGTGCCGGACTCGCTGAAATCGGTTGCCTATACCGACAATGCCCTGAAGATCGGCCCGGACCGTTACATCCTGGAGCCGATGGTGATCGCGCGGTTGTTCGAGACGGCCTTGATCGCGCCGCACGAGCATGTGCTGATCGTCGGTTCCGGCACCGGCTATGCGGCGGCTATCGCGGGGCATGTCGCGGCCAGCGTGGTCGCGCTTGAGCAGGACGAGACCCTGGTCAAGGCTGCCGGCAGTCTGCCGGGGAACGTTGTTGTCGAAACCGGCCTACTTGCCAGCGGCTGCGCCACGCGCGGACCATACGACGTGATTGTTGTCGATGGGGCCGTTGCTTCCGCGCCCAGGACCCTTTTCGGGCAGATGAAACCGCATGGCCGGCTGGTGACCGTGTTGCGCGAACCAGGGGCTGCGGCTCATATCGTCATCTACGAATCGGTGGCGGGACAGGTGTCGCACCGCGTGGCGTTCGACAACGTGGCGGCAATCCTGCCAGGATTCGAGCCTCGGCCGGAGTTTGCGCTGGCATGATCGAGGTTCCCCAGACGATTGGCGTCGCCCAACTCGACAGCATGCTCAAGAGCAGCGACAAACCCGTTATCCTGGATGTGCGCGAGCCATGGGAACGGGATATCGCCATGCTGAAGGACAGCCTGCATATTTCGCTGCAAACCCTTCCCGAACACTTCGCCGACCTGCCACTGGACAGGCACATCGTCGTCATGTGCCATCATGGCGGCCGCAGCGCCCAGGCCACATCCTGGCTGCGCCAGAACGGTTTTGCCGCCAGCAACCTGGAGGGTGGCATAGACGCTTGGTCGCAATCGATTGATCCGTCGGTGCCGAGATATTAGAATTACAACCCGGTTCGTGGTAAAGGCAGCTTGTTTTAACCCCACCGCAAAGATGGGCCCCTGAATGACAGACGCCAAATCACCCGAACCCTCGATCGAAGAAATCCTGGCGTCGATCCGGAAGATCATATCCGACGACGAGCCTGAAGCGGAGAACGCTGCCCGCGACGAGCACAGCGCCGATGATGAAGTGCTGGAACTGACGAACGTCGTGTTCGATCTGCCGGTGGACCACCAGCCCAGCTCTGTGTACCAAGAACCCGTAGCGCCGCCGCCGCCGGTTCTAGCACCCGCGCCCTTCCCGACGCCGCCTGCGTCGGTTCAGCCACTTCCCCCGACTGCGCGTTCCGAACTCGACGGGCTGGCATCCGAGGAAACAGTCGCCGCGGCCTCCGGAGCCTTTGCGAAGCTCAGCCATCCGGCTCCGGCAGTGACGTTTGCCCCCGTCGTGGCGTCCGGCGGCAAAAGCGTGGAAGACATCGTGCGCGAGTTGCTGCAGCCCATGCTTCGGCAGTGGATCGATCAGAACCTGGCCGCCATCGTCGAACGCTCGGTCGAGCGGGAACTGCGCAAGATCAGCCGCAAGGCGGAGGACTCGTGAACTACCTTCAGGAAACCAGGGCTCCCGACGAGGAAGTGGTCGGCACCGCCAATTTCTCGTGGCTGTTCCTCGCCCTCAGCATGGCGCCGTTCTGGATCGGGTTGCTGATCGTGTTTGTTGCCTTCGAGTTGCTGGTGCGCAGCTACGGCATGAAATATGTGTCGCCCTCCTACATCGACTACGGGATCCTTGTGTTGCTGGCGCTGGGCATCTGGCGTTACCTGTCGGTCGCAATGCCGTGGGTGTTCACCGAAATTGCCGTGACCAACAAGCGCATCGTCTATCGCCACGGTTTTTTTACAAAACAGGTCGAGGAAGTCGCAATCAACCGGATCGAGGGCGTGAACCTGACGCAACCGATTCTGGGCCGCCTTTTCGGCTTCGGCTCGCTCATCATTCACGGCGTCGGGGTGGATGAGGTCAAGCTGCCACCGATTGCAGATCCCATGCATTTTCGCAAGGCCATCCAGGAAGCCATCGCCGAGTCCCAGTCACCCGACGCTTCCTATAACTCCTGAGGACCCTTTTCATGCCGCTGGACGAACCTAAGAACGCCAAGGTCTGGGATAAGAGCCGCATGCCATCGCGGCATGTGACGATCGGGCCAGAGCGTGCACCGCACCGGTCGTACCTTTATGCGATGGGGCTGAGCGAGGCCGAGATCAACCAGCCGCTGGTGGGAGTCGCGACCTGTTGGAACGAGGCGGCACCCTGCAACATCTCCTTGTCCCGCCAGGCGCAGGCGGTAAAGACCGGGGTCAAGGC
>CALMVH010000090.1:4027-9039 GCA_937873165.1 uncultured Rhodospirillales bacterium | reverse complement strand
CATGAAGTATTCCCTGGCGTCGCGCGACCTGATCGCCGACTCGGTGGAGTTGACGATGCGCGGCCACTGCTACGATGCGCTGGTTGGCTTGGCCGGCTGCGACAAATCGCTACCTGGCATGATGATGGCGATGGTGCGCCTGAACGTACCCTCCGTCTTCATGTATGGCGGCACCATCCTGCCGGGCCGTTTCAAGGGCCGCGACGTAACCGTGGTCGACGTGTTCGAGGCCGTGGGCAAGCACAGCGCCGGGCAGATCGACGACAAGGAACTGCACGAGCTTGAATGCGTCGCCTGTCCCTCGGCGGGATCGTGCGGCGGACAGTTCACCGCCAACACCATGGCCTGCGTGTCCGAAGCCATGGGCCTCGCCCTGCCAGGTTCCGCCGGCGCTCCCGCGCCCTATGAAAGCCGTGACGCCTATGCCGAGGCTTCGGGCCGTGCGGCGATGAATCTCTTGAAGCTGAACATCCGTCCGCGCGATATCGTGACGTTGAAGTCGTTACAGAACGCCGCCGCCATTGTGGCGGCAACCGGTGGATCGACGAACGCCGGCCTGCATCTGCCGGCCATCGCGCATGAGTGCGGCATCGATTTCGATCTGCACGACGTGGCCGAGATCTTTGGCAAGACTCCCTATATTGCCGACATGAAGCCGGGCGGCCGCTACGTCGCCAAGGACCTGTTCGAGGCGGGCGGAGTTGAGATCGTGATGAAGACGCTGCTGGACGGCGGTTACCTGCATGGCGACTGCATCACGGTCACCGGCAAGACCATCGCGGAAAACCTCGCGGACGTAACGTTCCCCACCGGCCAGGATGTAGTGCGCCCGATCACGAACCCAATCACGCCGACCGGCGGCGTTGTGGGCTTGCGCGGCAACCTGGCTCCCGAAGGCGCGATCGTGAAGGTCGCCGGCATGAAGGCCTTGCAGTTCACCGGCAAGGCCCGCTGCTTCGATTGCGAGGAGGATGCCTTTGCCGCCGTGGAGCGCCGCGACTACAAGCCGGGCGACGTGATCGTGATCCGCTACGAAGGCCCTAAGGGTGGCCCCGGCATGCGCGAGATGCTGTCAACAACTGCCGCACTGTACGGACAGGGCTTCAGCGACCAGGTGGCGCTGATTACCGATGGCCGCTTTTCCGGCGGTACGCGCGGCTTTTGCGTCGGCCATGTCGGCCCTGAAGCCGCGGTCGGTGGCCCCATCGGTCTGCTCAAGGATGGCGATACCATCACCATCGATGCGACCACCGGCACGATGACCGTCGATCTTACGGACGGTGAGTTGGCCGAGCGCCGCAAGGCGTGGCAGCCGCGCCGAACTGACTACCAGGCAGGCGCGTTGTGGAAATACGCGCAACTGGTAGGCCCCGCCGAAAAAGGCGCCGTCACGCACCCCGGCGGCAAGGCGGAAACGCATGTGTATGGGGATATCGGACAGTAAGTTCGGCTAGGATGTAGTGCGCGATTGCCCGTCCCGGGGGAGAGACAAGAAACCGCAATCAGCTCCCGCCGTGGGCGGCGTTGATCGGTGTGACGTTCAACTTGTCCTCTTCCGGCAGTTCCGCGCCTGCCATGCGCAGTTCGACGCGGTTACGGCCATTGCGCTTGGCGGCGTAAAGCGCGTCATCGCCGCGCTTTAGCAGATCTGCCAGCGTATCGCCGTTAATTTCCGCTAGGGTGACGCCAAGGCTGGTCGTCACCGCGATGGGACCGCCTGGCACCGAGATCGGGAACGGACGGTCGGCAATGGCGACGCGGAACCGTTCCGCCACCATCAGCACGGTTTCAAGGTTGGTGTCGGGGAGGATGGCGATAAATTCCTCGCCGCCGACACGTCCCATCAGGTCGAAGTTGCGCATGCTGCCGCTCACCCGGGCCGCGAACTCGCGCAGCACGTCGTCGCCTGCCGCGTGGCCATAGGTATCGTTCACCTTCTTGAAGTGGTCGATGTCGAAGGTGATGATGGCAAACTGCTTGTTCGTCTCGCCGCTGCGGTCCAGCAGGCGCTCAAGGTGCGCCATTACGTAGCGGCGGTTGTACAGGCCGGTCAGTGAGTCCGTCAGCGCCATCGACAGGTTGGCTTCGTAGTTTGCCTGCAGCCGGTCCTGGTAGCGTTTCTGGCGAATCTGGCTGCGCGCCCGTGCCAGGATTTCATTGCGGTCGATCGGGCGCAGCACGTAGTCGTTGGCGCCGAGCTCCAGGCCTTTGGCGATACGCTTCAGGTCGGCATCGTCGCCGACCAGCAGCACCGGCACCTGCCGCGTTGATTCGAGCGACCGCAGCTGCGAGCAGAACCGCAGTCCATCTTCCTCCGCCAGCGTCAGGCTGACCATGATCAGGTCGAACTTCTCGCTGCGGGCCCGTTCGAAGGCTTCGGTGCAATCATCCACCTTGATGACCGTGTTCCGGTCGCGCGCCAGGGTCAGCACGATGCGGTCGCAGTCGGTCGCGCAATCCTCGACCAGCAGGATGCGCGCCATTTCGTAAGACTCGGTACGAACCGAGAAATTGTTCTTCAGCACGCCCAATTGTCCGGACGTGTTCTCGCGCAGGCGCCACTGGTCGATCGTCAGCTTCAGGCGCACAAGCGACCGCACGCGCGCGAACAGGGCGATGTCGTTGACGGGTTTGGTCAGGAAATCGTCCGCGCCGGCCTCCAGGCCACGCACGCGGTTCTCGCTGTCGGCCAGAGCCGTGACCATCACGATGGGAATGTGAAGCGTTTCAGGGTCGGCCTTGATACGCTCGCACACCTCGAATCCGTCCATGTCGGGCATCATCACGTCCAGCAGCACGATATCAGGCGAGGCGGCCTTCACCTGCTCCAGCGCCTGCCGTCCGCTGGTCGCGGTGATCACGTCGAAGTACTCGCTGCTCAGCTTCGCAGCCATCAGCTTGACGTTCGGCAATAGATCATCGACGACGAGTACGCGCGCTGACATGTTTCAGCTCCCGATTGTCATTGGGTCAAGTCCCATGGAAGACCGGCCCGGCTCAGGCGATATGCCTCTGGATCGTCTCCAGGAACTTCGTAACCGATATGGGCTTGGCGATGTAGTCCTCGCATCCGCCTTCCCGTATTTTTTCCTCGTCGCCCTTCATGGCAAAGGCCGTGACGGCGATGACGGGGATGCGTTTCAGATCGTGATCCTCCTTCAGCCACTTGGTCACGTCCAGGCCGGATACCTCGGGCAGCTGAATGTCCATGACGATCAGGTCGGGCGCGTGCTTGCGGGCAAGAGACAGCGCTTCCATCCCGTCCCGTGTCTGGAAGGTTTCATATCCATGCGCCTCCAGCAGGTCGTTGAACAGTTTCATGTTCAGCTCATTGTCTTCCACAATGAGCACTTTCTTGGACATTAATCTGTCTCCGGTCGGGGCTGGATTTCACGGCAAACCAAGCCGCGAGCGCCTTTCGGCACGGGTACAAACTGGCACGAACGGCGTTAATGAACTGTTACCCCAAGCGGGTCGTCACGCTATTGTATCGGTGCTGACCCGGGTACAGGACGATCGTGGTGAGATCTCATTCGATCCCGGCCTGGATCCGGCTGGCTATCCCGGCGACAGCCGTGGCTTAGCACTTCGGCGGCGGTGCGGCTTCGATCTCCTTCAGCGTGCCTTTCAGGCTGAAATCGTCGTAGTCGATCTGCATGGAGCTGACGACGCCGTTCTCGTGCAGGATCATGGTCATCTGATAGTCGGGTTCGGACTCCTGTTCCGCCTTTTCGTCGCCGCTGTCGGCGGGATAGAACGCCAGGCTGACCTTGTGCGCGGGCGACTTCAGCAGCGGGTTGTCCGCAAACTTCGCGTCCACGTCGTTCGCCTTGACGGCATCGCCGACGACCACGTTCACCTCCACCGCGCCTTGCCCGTCGCTGCCGTCGAACATCTGGGCATTAAAGATGTGGTTACCCTTCAGCGCCTGCGCGATGATGGCAACGGTGTGCTGCGTCGGGAAGTAGAAGTTCTTCGGCAGCGCAAAATCCTTCTTTTCCGGCGAAACGTAGCTGGCCGTGCCGGTTCCATCGGGATTGCGCACCGCCTTGCCGTCGAACTCGTCCTCCAGCGCATCGTTCTTCGACCGGCGCACCGCGTAATCGTAGTAAGACCCGTCCTTTGCCTCGCGCGAGGTATACTGGCTGTTCAGCTTCTCGGCGGCGCTCTCAGCGTAAAGATAGTTCAGCGAGAACTTCTGGTTGCTGTTCCAGGCATCGCACGCATCTGTGAAATCGTAGTACATCTCACGCTCTACATTCACCACCTGCGTGCTCTTGCTGGACGCCATGGCCATGTTGTACAGCGCTTTATGCGGCGCCTGATCGGGCGCTTCTGCCGCGTGAACCCCGCCTGCGCATGTGAAACCGGCCAGCAGGAGGCTTGCAAGCAGCTTGGTTTTCAACTTGGACGTCCGATCGTTTGGGCGAGCATGTACGATCGGTGGCCGACCGTTACGATGCGTCAGGTAAGCGTTTTTCCCGTGGCATATCAAGCCTGATCGACAGTTCGCGCAGTTGCTTGTCGGAAACGGCCGAGGGCGCCCCCATCATGAGGTCCTCAGCCTTCTGGTTCATCGGAAAGGCAATCACCTCGCGGATGTTCGGCTCGTCCGCCAGCAGCATCACCATGCGGTCGATGCCCGGCGCAGACCCGCCATGCGGCGGAGCCCCGAAACGGAAGGCGTTCAGCATGCCGCTGAACCGCGCCTCGACCTCTTCCTTGGCATAGCCGGCGATGCCGAAGGCCTTGATCATCACGTCGGGCAAGTGGTTCCGGATCGCGCCGGAGGATAGCTCGATCCCGTTGCACACGATGTCGTACTGGAACGCCTTAATGGTTAGCGGATCCTGGTTCTCCAGGGCATCCAGCCCCCCTTGCGGCATCGAGAACGGGTTATGGCTGAAGTCGATCTTTCCAGTTTCGGGATCGCGCTCGTACATCGGAAAATCGACGATCCAGCAGAACTCGAACCGGTTCTGGTCGATCAGTTCCAGTTCGCTGCCCAGCTT
>CALMVH010000090.1:251-4017 GCA_937873165.1 uncultured Rhodospirillales bacterium | reverse complement strand
CCAGCTTGGTGCGGGCCTGCCCCGCCAGCTTTGCCGCCGGTTCCTCGGCATCGCAGACAAAGAAGATGGCGTCACCGTTCCGAAAGCCGCTGAGGGCGGCCAGTTCGGTAAAGGCCTCGCCGGTCACGAACTTTGCGATCGGTCCCTTGCCCGCGTTACCCTCCGCGACGATGTACCCGAGACCGGGCGCGCCCAGGCCCCTCGCCCAGTCGTTGAGCTTGTCGAAGAAGCTGCGCGGCCGGTCGGCGACGTTCGGCACGCGGATGGCGCGCACCACGCCGCCCTTGTCGATGGTGGCGCGAAAGGCGCGGAACTCCACATCATCGCGCCGGAACACGGATGTGACGTCTACGATCTCCAGCGGGTTGCGAAGGTCGGGCTTGTCGTTGCCGTATTTCAGCATCGATTCCTGGAAGGGTATGCGCGGGAACGGGCGCGACGAAACGATACGGTTGCGGCCCTCCCAGGTCGCGAACTCCTCGAACAACCCATGCAGCACGGGTTCGATGGCCTGGAAGACATCTTCCTGCGTCACGAACGACATCTCGAAGTCGAGCTGATAGAATTCGCCAGGGCTGCGGTCGGCGCGACTGTCCTCGTCGCGGAAACACGGCGCGATCTGAAAATAGCGGTCGAAGCCCGCGACCATCAGCAACTGCTTGAACTGCTGCGGCGCCTGCGGCAGCGCGTAAAATTTGCCGGGATGCATGCGCGCCGGCACCAGAAAATCGCGCGCGCCTTCGGGGCTGGAGGCTGTCAGGATCGGCGTCTGGAACTCGGTGAAGCCCTGGTCGATCATGCGGCGGCGCAGCGACGAGACCACGCGGCTGCGCAGCACGATGTTGCTGTGCACCTTGTCCCGGCGCAGATCGAGGAAGCGGTATTTCAGCCGGATGTCCTCGCCCGTGTCTGCTTCCGCGTTCACCTGCAGCGGCACCTGTTCGGCGCGGGACTGGATGTCCAGGTGGTCGACCTTGACCTCCACCTCGCCCGTCGGCAGCTTGGTATTGACTGTCTCGGGGCTGCGCTGCACGACCCGCCCGGTTACCGTGACGACGGACTCAAGCTTCAGCTGTTCGAGTTCGGCAAAAACGGGGTTGTCGGAGTCGACCACGCATTGCGTGATGCCGTAGTGGTCGCGCAGGTCGATGAACAGCAGCTGGCCGTGATCGCGCTTGCGATGGATCCACCCGGACAGGCGAACGGTTTCGCCGGCAAGAGCAGGCGTCAGGGCGGCGCAGGTATGCGATCTGTACTGGTGCATTTGCGTGGAGGAAGGCGCACGGAAAACCCCGCATTGTCAACACGGTTCGGCGTGAAACGCTTTCGCCCGGAGCCAGGATGCGTTACATCGCCGCCAATGAACCTGATTACAACCACTTCTGCCTTGGCCGAACTGTGCCAGACGCTGGCAACGCAGACCTACATTACCGTCGATACCGAATTTATGCGAGAATCGACTTACTGGCCGCAGCTGTGCCTGCTGCAGATCGGCTGGCGTGACGGCGCGGTGGCGGTCGATCCGCTGGCGGACGGTATCGACCTGTCTCCCTTCGACGCGGTGCTGGCGGATGAGAACGTCCTGAAGGTCTTCCACGCCGGGCGGCAGGATATCGAAATATTCTTCAATCGCACGGGCATGGTGCCGAGGCCGGTCTTCGATAGCCAGATCGCCGCCATGGTGTGCGGCTTCGGCGACAGCGTCAGTTACGAGACGCTGACGAACAAGCTGGCCGGCGCGCAGCTGGACAAGGGCAGCCGCTTCTCGGACTGGTCGAAGCGCCCCCTGACCGATCGGCAGCTGGCCTACGCGCTGGACGACGTAATCCACCTGCGGACCATCTATGAACGGCTGAGCGCCCAACTGGAACAGACAGGACGGACCGAGTGGGTAGCCGAGGAAGCGGCCATCCTCAGCGATCCGGCGACATACCTGACCGACCCGCTGGATGCGTGGAAGCGGCTGAAGCCGCGCACCGACAGGCCGAAGGTCCTGGCGGTGCTCCAGGCCGCTGCCGCGTGGCGGGAAGTCGAAGCTCGCCAGCGCAACCTGCCGCGCAGCCGCGTGCTGCGTGACGAAACCCTGATCGATCTTGCCTTGCAGGCGCCGCAAAATCCGGTGGAACTCGGACGGTTGCGGGGGTTGCCCAACAATTTTGCCGATAGCCCCCGGGGCGCCGCCCTGTTGCAGCGTATCGCCGAGACCCTGGCGCAGCCATCGTCCACATGGCCGCGCGGCGAAACGCGCGCGGACTTGCCATCCAGTATCGGACCAACGGTCGAGTTGCTGAAGGTGCTGTTGAAAATGGTGGCGGACGAGAACGATGTGGCTCCGAAGCTGCTGGCGAACTCCTACGACCTCGACCTGATCGCGGCGGACGACGAGGCGGCGGTCAAGGCGATGACCGGGTGGCGGCGTCCGATTTTCGGCGACCTGGCGCTGCGCCTGAAGCACGGCGAACTGGCGTTGTCGATCAACAAGCGGCGCATCGTGCTAAAAGAGACGGAGTGACCCGGGGTTTTAGGTAATTTAAAGTAAATCGGCCCTAGGGTCGGCTTCGGTCAGTTGCGAACTCGGGTAGGCTCAGTGGCAGGCGTCGTCCCAGGAAAACCGGAAGGCAGGCTTTACGACAGCGTGGTGCGGCTGGACCGGTACCGCGATCACCGTACGGCCGTATATGTCCATATCTCGATGCTGCGGCCCGAAAACCGTCGCGACCACAACCTGCGCATCGCGACCCATACCTTCGACAATTTAATGGGACAGCACGAAGGCGAGTTGCTGGTCCTGTCTAACAACGACATGGTATTCATTGCGCGCGGCGTGCCGCAGATGCAGATCGAGCGATCGCTCGAACGCCTGCGTGGCTTGTTCAGCGAGGACCCCCTAATCTGCTCGCCTGGTCAGAGCTTCTGTACCTGGTACAACCTGGAAACGGACTACGACAAGCTGCTGGGACTGGCGAAAAGCCTGATGCAGAAGACGGCTGCCATTCCGGAAGGCACGACGCTGGAAGCTGCGCTGACGCCGCTGGATGGCCATTCGCTTGGAGGGCTGGTCGGTGTCCTGGAAAACGCCGACATCTCGAACTTTGTCCGAAACCAGACAGTATGCCTGCACGTCCGGGGCTCGATCAGCCCGATCTTCGACGAGCTGTACGTTTCGATGGTCGACCTGCAGAAAACCCTTCTGCCCCACAACAATCTGCGTGGCAGCAAATGGCTGTTCAACTATGTGACGGAACTGCTGGACAAGCGGATGTTCGCGTATCTGGGCGGACTTGACTACCGGCCCGACCGCGTCTTCAGCATAAACCTGAATATCTCCAGTATCTTGTCCGCCGAGTTTCAGAGTTTCGACAAGGCCCTGACCGCCAGCGCGCGCGGGGGCAACCTAGTGATCGAGGTCCAGAAACACGATATCTTTTCGGATATGGGCTCGTATGTCTTTGCCCAGGAATACCTGAAGGACCGGACGCACAAACTCTGCCTGGACGGCATCACCCACCTGACGCTGCCATTTATCGACCGCGACCTGTTGAAGCTCGACCTTGTAAAGCTTTGCTGGAGCTCGGAAATGCTGGAACGGAAAGACCGCATCCTGCCAGGCTTGCGCGAACAGGTCGCTCGCGTCGGGGCGCAACGTTTCATCATGATCCACTGCGACACGCCGGACGCGCTGGAGATCGGCGCGGAGCTGGGCATCTCGATGTTCCAGGGCCGCTACGTGTCGCACATGCTGCAACGCGCGCGGCAAAAGCCCAGG
>CALMVH010000090.1:0-241 GCA_937873165.1 uncultured Rhodospirillales bacterium | reverse complement strand
CTGAAGCGAAACCCGCGATCCACGGATGGCCGGCGATGCGTCGCCACGCTTGAGGTTTGACAGGCGGTCTGGTAGCTGAGGGACTGATCAACCCAGGACATCGATTACCGCATGAGCGACATTTTCAGGGAAGTCGACGAGCAGTATCGTCAGGAGCAGTTGCTGCGCGTGCTGCATGCGCATGCGCCGCGCATCATCGCGGGCCTGGTGGTGGCGATTGCGCTGGCGGGCGGCATTGCCT
>CALMVH010000089.1 GCA_937873165.1 uncultured Rhodospirillales bacterium | reverse complement strand
CACCTGCGCCCCCACGATGTTTCGAATGTAGAATTATCAAGGAAGACCGCAATGGCGACTGAAACGCAGCCCCAGGATACCCAGCACCTGTTCGACCTGATCAGGGACATCAAGTTCGCCATGCTGACGACGGTGGACGACGACGGCAGCCTCCGGGCTCGCCCGATGGCCAGCAAGCAGGCGGAGGAGTTCGATGGCGTCTTGTGGTTCTTTACCCATGCAAGCTCGCACAAGACGGCGGAAGTGGAGCGCACGCACCAGGTCAACGTGACGTTCTCGAACCCGGACAAGCACAGCTATGTGTCGGTCTCGGGCAACGCCGAGCTGTCGCGGGACAAGGCAAAGATCGACGAGCTCTGGACGCCGTTGAACAAGGCCTGGTTTCCGAACGGGAAGGACGATCCCGACCTGGCGTTGCTGAAGGTCACGGTTGCCAAAGCCGAGTTCTGGGACAGCCCGTCCAGCAAGATGGTGCAGGTATTCGGGATGGCGAAGGCCGCCGTATCGGGCGACTACAGCAACCTTGGAGAAAGCCGGAAGATCAACTTCGCATAACCGGGTTTGGTCCGGGTGGCCCACGGGCTTGCGGTTACCGGTACCGTATGATCGGGTAAGTGCTTCCCGGTGGAAACTCCGTTCCCCCCTGGGGCAGTTCAACGAAAGCGTCCGCGGTCAGCAACGCCGCCTGATCGCCCGCCCCGTGCAGCGTTTGCGGCTCAGCGATGGTTGTGCCATCGGGCGAGACCGTCAGCCGGACCGGCACGAAGTGCGTCAGGTCGCCAGTCACGGTTACGGCACTGCCTAGCCGTGCAAATTCGCGTACGCGGGGTGCGCGGCCAAAGCTTTTTTCAAGCCACGGCAGGCAGTAGCGGTAGGCGCAGACGAAACTGGATACCGGGTTTCCCGGCAAGGCGAACACGATCAGGTCGCCATGAGCCGATTCCGGTTTGATGCCGAACCAGAACGGTTTTCCGGGCCGCTGGCTGACGCCATGGAACAGCGGCTGCACGCCGAAATTCTTCAGCACGCCCGGCAGGTAATCGCCTACACCTTTGGAGACGCCGCCGCTGAACAGCAGCACGTCATAGGTCATGGTCCATTCGGCGATGCTGCTTGCAATCACCTCCGGATCGTCGGGCAGATGAAAGCGGTCGCATTCGACGCCGACTTTTTTCAGAATGATGGAAATGGCGTAGCTGTTGGATTCCCGGATCTGATAAGGCAAGGGTTTTGCGGTCACGGCAACCAGCTCGTCGCCCGTCGTGATAACCGCGACGCGCGGAATGCGGGCCACGCGCAGGTAGCTTTTCCCGACGCTCGCCGCCACGGCGATCTCGGCGGCGGTGATTTCGGTACCGGCTGCGATCAATATGTCTCCCGTTTGCCGGTCGGCTCCCTTCCAATGAACGAAGCGATCCAGGGCGCGGGGAACGGTCTTCAGGGTCACAAGGCGGATGTCTCCTTCCTCGATCTCGACATCGGCATAAGGAATGATGCATTCCGCGCCGTCGGGAACGATCGCGCCCGCCATGACTTCGAAGCATGTGCCGTGATCGGTCAGGTGCAGGCGGTCCATGCCCGCGCGCTGAACCCCGGTGATGGTCAGCCGGTTGCCTTCCCGCGCGCTATCACACGCCACCGCCACGCCGTCCATGATCACCTGGTCAAATCGCGGGAAGTCGGCATCCGCCTTGATGCTTTCCATCAGGATACGGCCTAGCGCATCGGTCAGCGCGACATCTTCAGCGGCCGCCTTGCGAGCCGACGCCATCACGATCTCCGCCGCGCGCTCCACCGAAACCAGTTCGGCGTTCGGACCAGAAAAATCGTGTGTCACAGCCGGAACCGGAAAGAGAATGTCGTCCACGCTATCCTCGAACACCGAAAAACCGGAGCATTACCTTGCATCAGGAAGAATCCATGCGCCAGCGGTAAGATCGATCTGGTTAACAGCCGTAAAAACGATCAAATATTTTCACCGCAGCCTGTTACCCGTGAGGCCGGGTAACCATATTAAGTTTTATGAACAGAAATGATGAATCCGGCTCATGGGGCGTAATCGTCACTAGTATCGCGATCCTTCTGGTATCACTAGCACTGGCATGGTTGATTATCCCGCATGGTCCCACAGGGCTTAACCTCAAGTAAGCACGGCTAATGCCGTGCCGTCAAAGTCCGGGCTGTTTGGCTCCGGCAAGGTGGGATGGCCTAAGAGCGAATGTAAGTGCGTGATGGGATGAAATGGCCCTGCCCGAGGCCAGACCTTTTTCGGTAATGCGCCTGTCCATCAGGGTTTGACCCGAAGGCTCTGGCTTATATAGGCTGGCGATGGCAAGTTTACCGGCATCGGTTGCCTGCAATGAGTGTTCCATTTTCAAAGCCAACATACCGGCTGAAAGTTTGAACTCAGTCGATTTGCCGACAGTGGTCGCATAATGCGCTTCCACAAGCGCATCGACCTTGACAGCCATGCTGTTCTGCGCAAACCGGGCATCTACCAGATCCGTCCAGGTTTCGAGGCGGCTTGCTTTGAGGGCCTGATCGATTTCGCGGTTGTAGTTCCTCAACTCAAAACCCGACATGGAGACTCTCCTTTTTCCAGGAGAGTTAGCCATGAAAACCGCTGAAAATCAACATGGCTGCTTCGTCAATGAACGCTCAAGGCTTCCAGTTCATTCTGCATGATGGCGGCCGCCGCGACTTCACGGGTATCCATTACGGCAAGTGGCGTACCGTTGGCGGCATGAATGGAATAGCGGTGTTCGCCCTCCAGGGTGACCGGCTTCAGATAAGCCATGTCGTTTACGCCGAAATCCGCCCAATCCTGGTGCGACAAGGCTTTCATATCGAAGAACGCCAGCTGGGTATTTTCCGTGATCATCAGGATATCGCCTCTCTCGCCATGATGGCGTCATTATGTTCAACAGGGACGGAGCCATTTCGATCCGTGGACCGGGCGCCGTGAATTTGAATTGTGCGGGCGGAGGCTTCCGGAAGTGGGCGCGACAGCGCGATGTGCAGCAAGCCGTTATCGAGGGACGCCCCGTCTACCTGCAATCCTTCCGCCAGCAGAAAACCTTTCTGGAACTGCCGGGACGCGATGCCGCGATGCAGGAACAGGCGATCCTCGGCCGCATCCGCCTGCTTTCCCCGGATGGTCAGCTGGCTGCCCTCGACCTGGATGGACAGGTCATACAATCCAAAACCCGCCACGGCCAGCGTAATGCGGAGGCCGTGAGGTCCGATCTGCTCGATATTGTACGGCGGATATCCGTCAGCGGTCTTCACCAGCCGGTCGAGCGTACGCTCGATCTGCTCAAAACCCAGCAGCAACGGACTGTTCAGCGTCAGCCTGGCTGTGGTGGTCATGGATGGCGCCTCCCTTTAAATAAAGCCTTGCAAGAAGCAGGCCCGGAACCGGCGCCCCTTCGAATTACTTCATCGATATGGAGATTGCCAAAAGGGTTTCAATAGGAGGCGTCGTCCGCCAACGAGGCCTTGAGCGTCATGGCGCTCAAGAGCTTGACGGCCCTCAGATCGGATTCTGCCTTGCTGAGCATGAAGGTGCAGCCCAGTAGCGCTACGAAAATGCCTGCCAGAAGACCGGGAACAATTTTTTGCATAAGAGTTTAGCCTTTCCTAAACGAAAGGCTAACCCGCCGCGATCCAGTTGGTTCTGCCGGCGTGCTTCAAACCCGGCTTTTTTGCCAATCTTCCTGGTGCTGGCGCAGCAGGGTTCGGGCGTTGGCGCTTTCGTCGCTTGCCTCGCTGAACATGTGTTTCAGCGCATGCAGCGCCGCATCGCGCTGTTCGTCGAGAACAACCGAGTTCTTCAAAGCCTCCACGAGGATTTGCTCGGCATTGGCATATCGTCCGGTCGCCAGCTTCTTGGCGATGAGCATTTCCAGCTCAGGTGTCAGGGTAAGTTCCATACCGCCCTCCCGCCATCGGTATAGGACAGGGGCGATTTATATTCCGTTACCCGGCGGTGAAATGCCTGGAAGTATCACAAACAGCCTTCCGATAACCGGCTCATACCCGGCGGGAAAACAGCGTCTCGACATCCGCCAGCCGCAGCGTGATGTAGGTGGGGCGGCCATGGTTGCATTGACCCGAATTAGGCGTGGCTTCCATCTGGCGCAGCAGCGCGTTCATTTCCT
>CALMVH010000088.1:4026-4933 GCA_937873165.1 uncultured Rhodospirillales bacterium | reverse complement strand
CACCTGCAACGTGACCGTACTCCCCGCGCTCCGGCCTGGGACGGGCAAGCGTCAGCAGCGCGGGGAGTACGGTCACGTTGCAGGTGTTCGCGATCATCATGCCGGTGCCAGCGATCAGGCCCAGTTCGGACACTCCGCGGAACGAGGTTGGCAGGAACGAGTAAAAACCAGCCGCCGTTGCCAGCGCGGCAATGCCGACCGGTTTTCCAACGCCGCGCGCCATGCCGGCAAGGCCGTCGCGCAGGGTTCCGGTGCGATATCGTTCGTCGCGGTAGCGAACGCTGAACTGAATGCTGAAATCGACTGCCAACCCAATAAACAGGACGGCAAACGCAATGGAAATCAGATTGAGCGTACCCACAGTCAGCGCGGCGAACCCCGCGGTCAGGCTGAAGCCGACGATCAGGGTACCCAGAATGGCCAGGATCATGCGCAATGAACGCAAAGCCAGCAGCAGCCAAATGACCACAAGGATCATCGATCCGCCTGTCGCGGCAACCGCTCCCTGCGCCGCGCTCTGGAATTCCTCGTCGGACAATGCGACATTACCGGTGATACGCACCCTGATATCGCTGCCAGAGCCATAGCCCTGCTGGGCAGCGATCTGCCGCACCAGGTCGCTCGCCTTACCGCCCGGCTGTATCGCACCATAATCAAGAACTGGTTCGACCAGAATCACGTGCTGCAGGTCGCCGGGTCCCGGCGTGCGGCCCGACAGCAGCGTTTGCCAGGCCAAGGGCTGCGGATGTCCATCGAGGACGGAGCGGATCGAGGCATCGACGGCCTTTAACGGTGAGTCGATGGGCGCGAAGTCGGTTGCACCGGTCGATACGCCCTGCGCCAGTAGCGCAACCGCGTTGAACAATCCGCGCGGGCTGGGATCGGCGGCCAGCGTTCCCAGCAGGGG
>CALMVH010000088.1:0-4016 GCA_937873165.1 uncultured Rhodospirillales bacterium | reverse complement strand
CGTCCGGCCGGTGTACCGACTTGAACTCGGTATGGTTTTGCTGCAGGGCGGCAGTCAGTTTGCGCGTTGCCGTTTCTGCTTCGTCGGGTGTTTTGCCTTCCACTACGACCACAAGCTGGTCGTCCTGCTGCGGAAATTGCTTGCCGAAGCGGATCTCGTGCTGGCGCCATTCCAGCTTGGTCGACAGCAGGTCGGCCTGATCGGTATCCATCTGCAGCGTGGTGCGCGCGTACCATCCGGATAGCCCCGTCAGGCACAAAGCCACCACGACCACTAGCCAGGCGTTGCGATGGCTGAACGATACGACGCGCTCGATTGTGTTGTTCAGCACGTCAGGCTTCCCTGTAGTTCAGCAGGATAAGTCCGATCAGGATGAAGCAAACCGGCCATACGAAGCCCGCACGGCGGGCGGCCGCGCCGTTCAGGCGTATCTCCAGCCACCGCGCCCACGCCGCCGCCACGCCGAATACCGCCAGCGGGGCGTGCGAGTATTCGATCAATAGCTGGTCCTTTACATTCGAAATCGCATGCTGGTGCGTCAGCAGCAGGCCTGCTCCCACCGCCGTCATCAAGGGAAAAACCCAGGCGGCCCTCGTATTGCCAATTTTGCCAATTCGTACGCGCCATTCGAAAATCGCGAAGATGATGATAACCGATACGAACATGCGGTGCTGGACGACTTCCGGATCGCGCAAGGATTCCAGCAGCCCCTCGCTGCCGAGCGGCCAGACTTCGGGATCGGATCGCACCAGCAGGAAAGCCGCCAGTCCCAGGAACAGCAAGGGCCAGTGCCGCGCAGCGCGCACGCCAAGATGTTCCAGCAACGCCACGAAACCGATTACCAGGACGGCGATGCCCGCCCAATGATGGTTATATTCCGACCATGCGACATCCTCGGCATTGCGTGGCGGCGACTCGCCGCCGCCCGGTATAAAAGCCTCGGGCACTGTGCTGCTTTTCGATGCGGCGGCCTCTTCATCCAGCTTCAGCTGCAGCGCTGTAATGGCGAGGTCGCCATTCGCTGGGCTGGTCAGGCTTGGCCATTTCGGAGTCATGCGCTCCACGATCTCGTGCAGCGAGGCCCGGTCGTTGGGCAGGTCGACGGCGGGCGGCAGCGATGTAATGGAAGCGGCACAGAAAAATACGGTGATGCCGACGCCCATCTCGACCTCTACCGAGCGCTTGAGGCGGAGCACGGACAGGTAGGCCTCCTGCCCCAGCCCATCGATGGTGCGGAGGTTGTGCAAGCCGAACAGCAGCAGCCCAGCGAACAGAATGACTTTCGTCGAAACCATCACGCCATACGCCGTGCCGTAAACCCCTTCCACAGATCCGATGTACGGGATGGCCATGCCGAGCCCCGCGCTGGCGATGCTGGCGACGCAGAGCGCTGATACCAGTGAGTACCGGCGCCCGACCAGCCGGCAGGCTTCGCCGCTATGCAGGCGGTTCAGCGCATACAGAAAGTACACCAGCCCTCCGATCCAGATGCCCGCACCCGCCCGGTGCATCAGGTCGAACAAGGCGAGCAGCCCGCGGTGATCCATCTGAGCGATGGCATGGGTTGCCGAAACCGCCGCGCATTCCGCGATCACCGCCAGTGCAAGGATTGCGAAACGGGCGCGGCTGCCAAGCCTCGCCGCCCCTGCCGCAAGCGCCAGCGCGGCAATAATCTTTACGACCGAAGACGTCACGAACGAAGCGCCGAGCGTATCCGCGATACTGATGCCCTCGCTGCTGGCCAGCACGGAGACCTGCATTGCCACAATCGTAAGCTCGACAATGGCCAGTGCTAGCCCGGACATCGCCAGCCATCGGGTTGTCCAGCGCAGTATTTCCCGGCCCTGCCCATCCATGCGCCCGTTGAAAGGAACCGCCACAAAGGCCAGGAACACAGCACCGCCCACCGTCATGGCTTCGGCCGTGATCGACAAGCCGTGCAAAACAACAGTCAGGTAGCCAAAGATATCGATAAGGAAGGACAAGGCGGTTGGCTCAGGGCTTGAGCGAAGAGGCTGCCGCAACCGTAAACGGGATATCGCCCCGAGTTATATGACCATCCACCGACAACACCTGCCAGCGTATCCGGTAGGAGCCGGGCGCAAGCCCATCGCCATGCGAAACCAGCGTATCGACGGTGGACGCCTTGTCGATCGGCAACTTTACCTTCGCGCCGTCGGATTCGAGCAGCGTCAAAGTGGACAGGGTCAGGTCGATGCGGCTGTTAAAGTGAAGCGTGAAGCGTGGATGGGACTGGTGGACTACCGCGTTCGGAGCCGGATCGGACTCCTTCACCACGGCATGCGCGAGTGCCGCGCCACCAGAAACGGTAAGCAAGAGCAAGCCAGCCAAACTGCGCCGGAACAGGCGTTGAGACATCGATCAACTCATTACTGTCATGTGATGCGCTGTTGTGCACCGCATGGGATCGTTCAGGCAATGTTTTTCGCAGGCCGGATCCCGCATCAACCGGCTTGCCGTTTGATGCCGGTCGTGTACGTTAGCTGTCGCGCCGCGGGTGTAGCTCAATGGCAGAGCAGAAGCTTCCCAAGCTTACGACGAGGGTTCGATTCCCTTCACCCGCTCCAGCCGACTTGTTTCGCCTGTCGAGGCTTGGTGTGCAACGCCGGTCGGCTACTTTACCCCGTACTGGTGCCGGAAGGTGTCGATGGCTTCGATCTGCTGTTGCAGCTTGTCCATCTGATCGTCTTCCCGATCGCGCTCGTCCGCAGTGTTCTCGGCCGCGAGGGATTCTTGTTCCCGTAGCGCGACGAGCTCCTGATAGCAGCGGGTGCGCTCTACCGAATCCTTCGCAAGCTGCTGGCATTGAGCGCGCTTGGTATCCAGCGACATGCCGGATGCCGCTTGTTTCTCAACAGTCACCCGCTGATACAAATTGTCTTGGATGGCCTTCAACGACGCTTCCTTTTCAGGCAACCGCGTCTTCAGCAAGTCAGCCAGGCTGACAGCTTCCCCATCGATCTCGTACTGTGCGGTGCCGGTTCGCTTGACGGGTGCCTGCGTTCCCAGCACAGCCTCCACTTCCGCCTCACCGGGGTTTGCTCCAGGCGCTGGACCGGTTTGCGCGTGTGCGGAAAAGCCGAGGCAGAGGCTCAAGACGACGCCGGTCGCTACAAGGTGGAAAAAAGGAGTCTCCATAGCCGGATCATTGTCGGTTTAGGCGACATCTGTCCACCACGAAAGCAGTCCCGTCCGAGGGGGTCAGCGGGTCCCCGCGCGCCAGCCATGTTCGCTGCCGCTCGCCCTTCAGCCCGATGTTGAAGGTATCTGGCGGAGAAAACAGTTATTGCCCACTATCTTCAGGCAAGTCTCCACCACAGAACAGCAAAATACAGGAAGAGACTGGCTGGAAGTAACAATTTCCGTTTCGCGACTGGTATTATAGGCTGATCGAAAATCTCCGGAAAATAAGTAAAATGCTGTCGAGCTTTACTTTGTTCGGCTGGATAATAATCCGGCCGGAGCGGAACTGTATACTCCGCAGGAGGTTACGTACTTAACCCAAGCAAGGAGTTCGTATATGGCCGATGCACAGCGCGTGCCCGGTGTCCTTGAGAGCACCCCTGCGTCGACCGATCCCATGACCATGGCGGAAATGCATTCGCTGGTCGTTGCCGAGATTCCCAGGTTGCGCCGGTACGCCCGTTTTCTGGTGCGCGACATCGAACAAGCGGACGATCTGGTTCAGGATTGCCTGGCTCGAGCCATCGCAAAGCTGGCATTGTGGCAGCCCGGCACGAACATGCGCGCGTGGCTGTTCGTGATCATGCACAATCATTACGTCAGCTACTGGCGGCGCCAGAAGCTGAGCGGCATTGTCGCCGGCGGCGACCCTGAAACCAATGAAGCCAATCTGGCCGTTATCGGTAACCAGGAAGATCATATCCAGATGCTGGAGGTCCAGGCTGCTTTCAACAGGCTGGACGATGGTCATCAGCAAATCCTGTTTATGATCGGAGTCGATGGCCTGCGCTACGAGGATGCGGCGCAGGCCT
>CALMVH010000087.1:3699-3939 GCA_937873165.1 uncultured Rhodospirillales bacterium | reverse complement strand
CGTCATCGGTATCGCCGATATACATGCCCGGCCGCTTGCGCACGGCGTCCAATCCACGCAGCACCTTGATGGAGCTCGCGCCGTAATCCTCTTCTGCCTGAAGTGCGCGCTGGGCTGCCGTATCGGCCATCGAAAATCCGTTCTGTAAGATAAAGCCGCGCCCGCGGGAAAATCGAGGCACGCACTCGTGAACTGTACATATTACATTTAGTGAATCGCAGGCCGAACTGCAACGCGAAC
>CALMVH010000087.1:0-3689 GCA_937873165.1 uncultured Rhodospirillales bacterium | reverse complement strand
GGCAAGCTATTTCCCGGTTCTATTTCCATATGAAGTCGGTGGTTATAGGGGTGCGTTCGGCTGTCCTGTCGTCCGCCTTCAAGCTTGATGGAATAAGTCATTCGTCGGGTGTCACGCCTGATCTGCTGAGCGATGCGTCCGTCGTCGCGGCGAACCTGCCCCTTTACGCTTCGCTTCGGCCGGATGATGCGTTTCGGACCAGCTTCCTTCTCCTGGGAACGTTCCCGCAGAATAGTTCGCAGCATCAGGATGTTTCTGCATTTCTCGATCAGCAGGCGGCAACACCCGCGCTAAAACCGTTGGCGCAAGCAGCCATCGTATCGCTTTACGCGGGGCCAAAACGGCCCGACGAGCCCTCGCACCGCGCTGCGGATTTCCTGGTCAAGTACCTGCCGCGGCTGAAGGCCCTCGATAAGGGCATCGCGGATATCGCCGCCGATGCCCTCTTGATGCATTCGGACGCCAAGCCCTTCCGTAAGGACGCTGCGGCGGGGGTTAAGTCCCACACCATCGATGCGGAATTCCAGAGCGATCCAGGTCTTGCATCAGAAACCGCCTCATGGGCGATCGTATCGGCGGGCCCGAAGCTGACGCCCACGACGCGCCATATCCTGGCGTTCCAGGCCGCCAACCTGCCTCTGATCAGTGCCGTCGATGCCGGCGCGGAGCGTAGAATTCCGCTGCTGGGATTGTACTACGCAACCGAGGGCAGCAAGGGAAAGCACTGGTCGGAGGATCAGCTTTCGACAACGCTGGAACAAGCCCGGCGGGACAAAACGCTGGACGGGCGGAACGAGGCGTTTCAGATTGCCTGGGCCCTGACGGAAGCCGGAAATCCCGCTCGTGAACCCGCCCGGATCGCGGAACGTTTCCTAAGCTCCGCCTTTGGTAAAGATCCACTGGTCGCGGACTTGCTGCATGCCAGCTCGGGCGACCGCGCCGCACGGGCTAAACAGACCCGCAAAGAACAACGCGCCCTCGTCCGGGATCATCAGGCGGGCAGCGTGACCTCGCCGGGCGTACGGTCGGATTTACACGATCTTCTCGCCCGAGGTTCGAGCAACGGCGGCCCACAAAATCGGCTAAACTGAACGCCGACTCGAATTCGACCGTTCAAGTATTTGCCTTCAAGTCGACGCGACCAACGCCTGTTCCACGGTTTCGCGCCATGTCTTCCCGTCAACCAGAAGTTGTTCGGCATCTTCCGCCGACAGGGGCTTGTCGAACAGGAAGCCCTGCCCGTACTGGCATCCGAGGGTCCGCAGTGCCTGGATGTCACTCAAGCGCTCCACGCCCTCGGCGATCACGTCCAGCTTCAGGATTCGCGCAAGCTCCGTAATGATCCGAACGATTTCGCGGTCGTTCGTCTCATCCAGCCGCGTGACAAACGACCGGTCGATCTTCAGCGTCTTGACCGGCAGGCGGTGCAGATAGGCCAGTGAGGAATAGCCGGTGCCGAAATCATCGATGGACAACTGGATACCTAGCGCGCGGATCTCTTCCAGCTTGCGGATCGAGTCCTCCGGGTTGGTCATCAACGTGCTTTCGGTGATTTCCAGCTTCAGGGTTCCAGGCTTGAGGCCCGTTTCCTCCAGCAACTGTTTCGCATGCTCGATAAAATTGCCTTCGCCAAGCTGGCGCAGCGATAAATTAACCGAAATGAACGGCAGACGAGTGGGTCCGACGAGTTGTATCCAGCGACTTGCGGCACGGCAGGCCTCGGTCAGCACATCCGCGCCGAGGGGGACGATCAGGCCCGTCGCTTCCGCCAGGGGGATGAACTCGGCCGGGGGGATGGTACCGAACTCGGGATGATCCCAACGCACGAGCGCTTCAAACCCGGCAAGGTCGCCGGTTTGCAGGTCCACAATCGGCTGGTATGCGACCCAGAGCTGATCGTCCTGTTGCACGGCAAGCCGCAGATCGGCTTCCGTCCGCTGCAACTCGATCAACGACTCGCGCATAGGCTGGTCGAAAACCGCATAGGTGCCGCCGCCCGCGATCTTTGCCTGGAACGCGGCAATCTCGGCATCGCTCAGGATCTGCGCCGCCACGTAACCCGTTCCCTCTACATCGACGACCCCGATGCTGCACTTCAGGTGGATCTGCCGATCTTCCACCACGACCTGACGCGCAAGCAGGTGCTGAATGTCGGCGGACAAGGTGTCGATGTCGTCAGGTTCGGCGTCCGGCACGATCACCACGAACTCGTCACCGCCCAGGCGGCTGACCCATATGCCCTGGTAGGACAAAACCCGGAGCTGATCGGCGATGGCGACCAGAACCTTGTCTCCAAAATCGTGGCCAAGGCTGTTCTTCAGGATGCGGAACCGGTCGAGGTTCAGGTGCAGCACGATGAATCGGGTTCCCCCGGTCAGTAGATCGTCGACGTGGTTGAGGGTAGCGTAGCGGTTCGGCAGATGCGTGGTCGAGTCGTAGTAAGCCAGCCGCTGCAACTCGGTTTCCACGTGGGCGTGCATCACGATGCTGCGTAACTGCGCCGCGTAAAGATTTTCGCTACCTTCGAGCGCAATCAGGGATATCTCGACGGGCATAGCGCGCGCTTCCGAACGTTCGATGACGCCCAGCATCATGTAATCGACCGCCCGTATCGGGCTGGAGCCTACGAAGGGCGCGTTCGGAATGTTAACTAGGTCGAGAAAGCTACGCTCCAGCATACCGTCCAGCGGCCGCCCGAACAGCACAAGCGCCGCTGGATTGACGTCAAGGATCATACCCTGCGGATTCAAAAGCACGATCGCATCGCGCGATCCTGTTACCACCTGGGTAGAAGTACTGTGATGCTGGAAATTTAGCGTTGTCATTGAACTCGTCCGCGTCAGTACCACGGCGGCACATCTGGATTTATCTAAAATGCCATATGCTTTCCCTCGGCTTTATACCAGAGCAAACAGCGTCAACATGCATGAACAAGCAAAAGGCGCGTCTTCGAACCAGCGAAGACGCGCCTTTTGAACAGGATCGATTACCGTGAGTAGAATTCGATGACGAGGTTCGGTTCCATCTGGACCGGATACGGCACGTCCGTCAGCTTCGGGCTGCGCATGAACGTCGCCTTCATCTCCTTGTGATCGGCTACGATGTATTCCGGCACTTCACGCTCGGGGGATTGCGACGCTTCGATCACCACGGCGAGTTCCTTCGCCTTGTCGCGCAGTTCGATCACGTCGCCTTCCTTCAACTGGTACGACGGAATCGTGACGCGGGTACCGTTGACGCGCACATGGCCGTGGCTGACCAGCTGGCGCGCGGCAAACGGCGAGATCGCAAACTTCGAGCGATATACGGCGCTGTCGAGGCGATGCTCCAGCAGCGCGATCAGGTACTCGCTGGTATCGCCCCGGCGGCGGATCGCCTCCTCGTAGTAGCGGTGGAACTGGCGCTCCCCGATATTGCCGTAATAGCCCTTCAGCTTCTGCTTGGCCATCAGCTGCGTACCGTAATCGGTGGGCTTCTTGCGGCGCTGGCCGTGCTGGCCAGGGCCGTACTCACGCTTGTTGAGAGGGCTCTTGCCCCGGCCCCACAGGTTGACGCCCAGGCGACGGTCGATCTTGTGCTTCGAATTAAGTCGTTTGCTCATTCAGGTCTGCCTTCGTTTATGTCCCGATAGTTCACACACCGCGATGGGGGGGGGGACGGGACAACGGACATTTGCCGGAATCCACATT
>CALMVH010000086.1:772-4947 GCA_937873165.1 uncultured Rhodospirillales bacterium | reverse complement strand
TCCTTTCCCGGTTTTATCGACGACGCGGCCCTGGCGGTCAAATGGGCGCACGATCATGCCGGCGATTACGGGGGCAGTGCTTCGTCGCTGTTCCTGATGGGGAACGGATCGGGCGCCTTTATGTCTCTGCTACTGGGACTTGATCCCGAGTACCTGACCCGCGTCGGGCTTTCCAGCCGCGACATTCGCGGGATCATCTGCCTCGCCGGCTTTTATGGAAACGACATGACGCGGCAGCCTGGTGTTTCGTCGCTGGTCGCGGATGTGCACGATCCCGACACGCTGCTGCCGTTCCGGTTTGCCCACGCGCCCATTCCTCCCATGCTGCTGATCGTCAGCCGTGACGAAGATGCGTCCGACAGCTCCGACATCGAGCTTTTGAACCGGGCGGTGCTAGAGCATGGCGGGTCCGTCAAGATGGTGAACCACTCCGATCTTGGCCGTATCGGAATCATGCTGCCGTTTTCTCCCCTGTTCCATATGCACTCGTCGGTGATCCAGGAGGTTCTGGATTTCATGACGGACGCACCCGATGCCCGTTAGGAACTTCCCATGCGTCCTGGTCACCTCCCTGCCGTCTTGAGCCTGTGTGCGATGCTGGCAGGCTGCGCACGTGAAATGCAGCCCCAGGATTTCGCAACGGCAAAGCCAGCCCTGGACCCGCTGGCGTTCTTTTCGGGGCATATCGTGTCGTCTGGCATGGTCGAAACCGCCTCAGGCGCGCCGGACGAGGCGTTTACCACCGACATGACCGGCACGCGCCTGCCAGATGGCGGTCTCAGCCTCAAACAGGATTTCAGCTTTGCCGACGGCACCAGATCGACTCGGGTCTGGACCTACCGGCAAACCGGCGATCACAGTTTCGAAGGCACCGCCGCCGATGTGTCAGGACCAGCGCGTGGCGAGGCCTATGGAAACCTGTTCCACGAAACCTATACGCTGGAACTCGACCCCGGCAATGCCTTGAAGAACGTCGCCATGGAACAGTGGATGTATCTCGAGGACGACGGCACCATGGTAAACCGCGTCACCATCCGCAAGCTGAGCCTGACGGTCGCCATGATAACGGAATACTTCCGGAAAACTCCGTGACCCTCCCGGCGGAAGTCAGCCTGTCTTGCTGGTTCGGTCCAGCCGCAGCGTCAGGCAGAATGCGGAGCCGCCGCTTTTGGAAAAACTGCTGATCGGCAGCTTGTGCAGCCTGTAGCCGCGCTCCTCGATCATGGACTGGAATCGGTCGGTCGCCGTAGCCAGCACGATATCGCGATCAAGGTTTACCAAGTTGACCGACAAGCGTGCCGCGTCCTCCTCGGGTGCCGCGATCAGGTTGTGCCGGCCCGCGCGTTCCGCGACCACCGCCTGGCCCGCGGCCGAGAACGCGCCTGGATAGTAGACGATCTCACCGCCCGACAAGGGCACTAGCGCCGTGTCCATGTGGTAGTAGCGGGGGTCGATCAACTCCAGCGGGATGGTTTCCAGTCCAAAGAAATCCCCAACCGCGCGCGCCGCGGCCTGGTCGCTGCGCTGCCCGTATCCCATCCAGAACAGATTGCGCTGCGTATCCCATACGCAGTCGCCCGCGCCTTCCAGGCAAACAGACTCGGGCGTCATCTCAACCTGCGTCAGCAATCCCTGCGCCTTCAAGGCTTCGAGGAAGGCGAGGTAGAACGGTTCCTCCCCCTGCCGCTCGGGATGGCGGAACCGCGCGACCAAGGCCTTGCCATCCATGACTATGGCTGCATTGGCGGTAAACACAAGGTCGGGCAAGCCGGGCTGCGGATCGACGAAAAGCAGGTTTGCCCCGAGGCTGCCCAAGGTTTCCACGAGCCTGTCCCATCCGTCGCTCGACTCCAGCGCAAGCGCCAGGCTGTTCTCGGCCCACTCGTCGGGCGTCATCCAGGGATTGATCTTGTACGTCACCTCGAAATGCACGGGCTTGCACATCATGATCGTCGGTTGAGGCATGGCGCTATCTCGTAAAGGTGGACAGGACTTCGGAGATCGTCGCAACGGCCCAATCGAGTTCCGCAGCCTCGATGGTAAGCGGCGGCGCGATGCGCAGAACGGTGTCGTGGGTTTCCTTAGCCAGCAAGCCATGCTCCATCAGCGATACCGCGACGCTGTGAGCCGGTGCGACGGCGGGATCGATCTCAAGGCCCAGCCACAGGCCCTTGCCGCGAATCTGGGAAATGCCTGGCGCGTTGATGGCTGCCAGTCCCCGTGCCAGGTAAGCCCCCTGGCGGGCACTGCGTTCCGGCAGGCTTTCCTCGACCAGGACGGACAACGCTTCCAATCCGACGGCGGCGGCCAAGGGGTTGCCGCCGAATGTCGACCCGTGACTGCCCGGCACGAATACATCCATGACATCCATGCGCGACAGGAAAGCGGAAACAGGGATCAGCCCCCCGCCCAGCGCCTTGCCGACGATCAAGCCATCCGGCTTCACGTCTTCATGCTCGAAGGCAAACATCTTGCCGGTACGGCCGAGCCCCGACTGGATCTCGTCCAGTATCATCAAGGTATTCGTCCGGTCGCAGATCGCGCGCATGGCCTTCAGGTAGCCTTCCGGCGGCACGATGATTCCGGCCTCGCCCTGGATCGGTTCCATCAGCACGGCGCATGTGTTCGGACCGATTACGGCCTCCAACGCCGCCGCGTCGCCGAAGGGCACGACGGTGAACCCGGGCGTGAGAGGCCAGAAGCCATCCTGGTAGGCCTGATTGGAAGACATGCTGATGATAGTGGTGGTGCGACCGTGAAAGTTTCCCGCCGCCACCACGATCTCCGCCTGCCCGCGCGGAATGCCTTTGACGCCATACCCCCAGCGGCGGGCCGCCTTGATGGCGGTTTCCACCGCCTCCGCGCCCGTGTTCATCGGCAGGGCCTTGTCCATGCCCGACACTTGGCAAAGCCTGGCGAGAAACGGGCCCAGCGTATCGGCATGGAAGGCGCGCGATACGATGGCGAGCTTGCCAGCCTGATCGCACAAAACCTTGACCAGCCGCGGATGCGAGTGGCCGAAGCTGACCGCCGAATAGGCGCTCATCATGTCGAGGTAGCGCTTGCCCGCCGTATCCCAGACGAACACATCCTGGCCGCGTTCGAGCACGATCGGCAAGGGGCGGTAGTTCTGCGCCACGTACTGCGCCTCGAAATCGATCTTCGCTTTCATGCAGGCAAGCTAATGGGCGCAGCAAGGCAAGTCAAAGGCAGCCCGCTGGCGAACCGTGCGCGGCCCCTGTCCGGGCTAGAAGTGGTAAGCCACGTCGGCCGAAATAACATCCGCCGAGTTATCCTGGTAGCTGCCGATCAGTGCGCCGGCCTCGGTGTTGGTGTTGTTAATTCCGCCCGCAATCGTGAACAGGTGCGAGTAACCGAAATCCAATGAGATATTCTCGGTGTATTGGTAGCCGACGCCTGCGGAAATCCAAACGCGGTCGCTATCGGGCACCCGCGCGGTACGCTCCTCGTCCGTCGAAATCGGGCTGATCTCGAACGCGGTGCCGCCACGCAGCGTCCATTTGGGTGCTGCCTTGTATTCACCGCCGACCGAGAAGCGGAAACCATCATCCCAGTTGAGGGTCTCGCCCTGCGCAGGCTGGCCGTTCTGGAACTGGACGAACAGCCCGTTCAGGCGGTTCCAGTTTGTCCATTCGAAGTCACCGGCCAGCTTCAGGTTTTCGGTGACCTGACGCGATCCGCTGAGGGTCAGGTAATCGGGATAATCGACCTTGGCATTGATGCGCGAGGATTGCAGCGCCAGGGGCGACGCAGCGAAAGCGCGCGCCAGCGGGCTGTTGACGCCCGAATTGTCTACCGTGCCGTCGCCGCTGATCGTGGTTTGCATCGCGGAATGGTACGAAAGTCCAACGGCTGTCTGCTTGTCGGGCTGGAACAGGATGCCGGCCTTGTAACCCACGTCCCAGTCGGTGCCATGCGCGCGGAACCGAGCATCGTTTGCTTCCGGACCGCCGAGAGCGGCGGCCAAGCCCGGCGCCAAGCCCTGGCGGGCGGCAATGCCGGTTGCGATGCCGCCATCGTCGACCGCCTGCGAGAACTCGCCATCCGTCCAGCGGATCGCCGGACCCGCCCCGATCGAAAGCTGGTCATTCAGGCGGAACGCCACATTCGGGTTGATTTCGATCGTGCGCAGCGACGACACCTCGCTGAAGTAG
>CALMVH010000086.1:260-762 GCA_937873165.1 uncultured Rhodospirillales bacterium | reverse complement strand
CGACGAATCGTCGCCATACCGCGTCGCGAGGCCGAATGGCGAATAGGACGCCAGGCCGACGGTGAACTGGTCATTGATCTGGTACGACAGATACCCGAATGGCGCGATGGCATCTGAGCCGGCAGATGCATTGCCCGCAATGGGCGTTCCCAGAACGCTGGTGGTGCCCTGGTTCCTGAACTCGACACTGGTGACGTATACATCGGCGCCGCCCAGAAGATTGAAGCCGGGAAGCGCGGCAATGCCGGCCGGGTTCTGGAACTGTACCGAGGCATCGTTTTCAACGCCCGTGCCCGCGAGCGCCATGCCGACGGAAGCAGCGCTTTGTTCGGACAATTGAAAACCACTGGCAAATGCGAGGTGCGATAGAGAAGTAAACAAACCTATAACAGAAGCTGTCACCGTTAACTTTGTTTTAACTTTCACAACCTGCCTCTTTCGTGACGAGTTCTTCCCTCTTTACTGTTTAGGTTAAGCGGTCAGACCTGTCACGGGCATTTGG
>CALMVH010000086.1:0-250 GCA_937873165.1 uncultured Rhodospirillales bacterium | reverse complement strand
TGGTTTACTTTGCCACTTTGTCGCCTTTATCCAGTTCCAGTGAGACAGAATTGATACAGTAGCGCAGGCCGGTCGGACGCGGGCCGTCTTCGAAAACATGCCCCAAATGCGCGTCGCAGCGGCTGCACATCACTTCCGTGCGGCGCATGCCATGGCTGACGTCACTTTCGGTCTCGACCTTCGACTCGTCCACCGGCTTCCAGAAACTGGGCAGCCCGATCCTGAGTCGTATTTCGCGTCCGATGAAAAC
>CALMVH010000085.1 GCA_937873165.1 uncultured Rhodospirillales bacterium | reverse complement strand
GCGTTGATCATGCGCGCCAATCTGGGCGAAGAAAGCGTTCCCATCGTGGGTAAGCCGGCAGAGTCAGGGCTGATCTACACAACCCATCCCGATCACGACGCCAGCGCCGAACTGCCGGCGTGGTGCGTGACTGTTGAACTGGAATTATGACATGAGCGAAATCCATGATGAGGCGCAAAGCCTCGGCATCGGGACCCACTACTCGGATGCGTTCGGACGCCAGGTCGAGGTTCCCGAGGAAACGCTGCGACTGCTGGTCGACAAGCTGAGGCTGCCATCCCTGGATTGTCCACTGGTTGACCCGTGCATTATTTTGAACGAGGGAGACGAGCTTCACGTTCAGCTGGCCAACGACCAAGGCGTGTTCTGGGTCCTGGCGCAGGAAAACGGGCAGGAAATCAGTGGCGAAGTCCCGCCGGGCCAGACCGCCATCCATTTTCCGACCCATCCCGCGCTGGGATACCACAATCTGACGGTCAAGCAGGGCAAAGGGGGATGTGAATCGCGCATCATCGTGACTCCACTGCGCGCCTACACGCCATGGACCTACGACAAGCCGCTTCGCTTCTGGGGTGTTGCCGCCCAGCTTTACAGCCTGCGGTCGGGCACGAACTGGGGCATCGGTGACTTCACGGATCTTGCGACGCTTGTGACCGGTACCGGCCGCTTGGGCGCTTCGGCCGTGGGCGTCAATCCCCTGCACGCTGTGTTCCCGGACGACGCCGAACGCGCCAGCCCGTACTCGCCGTCCAGCCGCCAGTATCTCAACTGGCTATACCTCGATATCGAGGCGATCCCAGAGTTCAAGGCCTCCGACGACGCGCGGGCACTGGTTGCAACCTATGAGTTCCAGCTGGAACTCGCCCGCTTGCGATCCGTGCCGCTGGTGGACTATTCCGGCGTCGCGACAATCAAGCATCGCGTGATCGAAATCCTGTGCGCCGCGTTTCGCACGGGCCATCTTGGCTCCGGCGATACGCGCGACCGGGCTTTTTCCGCTTTCCGCACCTCGCACGGCGCACCCTTGCGGCGATTTGCGCTGTTCCATGCCTTGCGCGAGGTTCTGGGCGCGACCGACTGGTCGCAGCGTGACTGGCGCAATTGGAGCGAAGACTACCGGCACCCCGGATCCGCTGGGGTCGTGCGCTTCGCATCGGAGTCCATGGAGCGGATCGAGTTCTACGAGTACATCCAGTTCTGCCTGTTCGAGCAGCTGGCCAACGTCAAGGAAGCCGCGGGCCGGGCGGGCATGGATATCGGGCTTTACGGCGATCTGGCAGTCGGCACCGATATCGCGGGCGCGGAGGGCTGGAGCAGCCAGGACATCATCGCGCCCGGGTTGAACATCGGCGCGCCGCCCGATCCCCTGGCGCCCCACGGCCAGAACTGGGGCCTGCCGGTCATGAACCCGGAGGCGATGCGCCGACTGGGATACGAGCCGTTCATCCGCGTGCTGCGGTCGGTGATGCAGTGCTTCGGCGCCGTGCGCATCGACCACGTGCTGGGCCTGATGCGCATCTACTGCATTCCTGCCGAGGACCCCGAACACGGCGCCTACTTGCGCTATCCGTTTAAGGACTTGGTTCGCATCGTCTCGCTGGAAAGTCACCGCAACAAGTGCATCGTGATCGGCGAAGACTTGGGCACCTTGCCCGAAGGCGCGCGCGAGGCGCTGATCGAGCACAACATCCTATCCTACCGGGTCCTGTGGTTCGAACAATACCCGGACGTGTTCATGCCGCCGGAAGCCTATCCCGGGCAGTCGCTGGTCACCATCTCCACCCATGACCTGCCGACCATGGCGGGGTTCTGGAGCCAGGGCGATATCGGCATCAGGCGGGCGTTGAACTTGATGAACGAAGATCAGGCAAGCGAGCTGCGCAACGAGCGGAGCGGGGCGAAACACAAGCTGGTAACAGCGCTGGCCCGAGCGGGATTGCTGGCGAACGAGACCGTGCCGGACGCGATTCCAGCCGGCGAAATCTTCCGCTTCGTCGCCCGTACGCCCTCGGCCATGATGATGGTGCAGCTTGAGGATATCCTGAAGCAGGTCGACCAGGCGAACATGCCTGGCACCGACCTGGAGCATCCGAACTGGCGGCGCAAGCTGCCCATCGACCTACCTGCTTTATTGGCGGAACAGACGATGCGCCAGATTGCGACCATCGCGGGCGAGGAAGGCCGCACGCATCGCAAGGTGACACTGCCGCCGCGCAACACCATCGACGAGACGCTGGCGATCCCCGCCTCGACCTACCGTCTGCAGTTCAACGCCTCTTTCACCTTCAAGGATGCCATACGCATCATCCCGTATCTGGCGCAACTGGGAATCAGCCACGTCTACGCCTCCTCGTACCTCGCGGCGCGCAAGGGTTCGACGCATGGCTACGATATCGTCGACCACAATGCGCTGAACCCCGAGATCGGTACCGAGGAAGACTTCAGGGCTTACCTCAACACCCTCAACGCCTGGAAGATGGGCCAGGTACTGGATTTCGTACCCAACCACATGGGCGTCGGGCATGCCGACAATCAGTGGTGGCTGGACGTGCTGGAGTGGGGCCAGGATTCCCAGTTCGGCAAGTTCTTCGACGTGGACTGGCAAGTGGCGGACCCTGCCCTGCGCGGCAAGGTCATGCTGCCTGTGCTGGGCGAGAATTTCGGCGACGCGGTGATCGGCGGCAAGATCAAGCTGGTGTTCGAGGCACAGACGGGAACCTTCAGCCTATGGTATGGCGGCGAACACCGCTTTCCCATTCGGCCGGTCGACTATGCGACGGTCCTGAAGGCATCCGACTTGCCGGAAGCTGTGCAGTTCGCAAACTCTTTCAAGGCCATCGGTCAGCCAGGATTACGCAAGGGAACCCGACTGAGTACCGCATCCTCGCTGAAAGCCGATGTGGCGCAGGCGGTCATCACCCAGCCCGCGCTCGCCGAGGCCTTCCAGGCGGCCGCCGACAGCTTCAGCGGCGCGCCTGGCGAGAAGTCCGGCTGGTGGAACCTGGTAGCGCTGATCGAAAAGCAGAACTACCGCTTAGCCTCGTGGCGCCTGGCGGCGGACGAGATCAACTATCGCCGGTTCTTCGACATCAACGACCTCGCCGGCGTGCGGGTCGAGGATGACGATCTGTTCGAATTGATGCACCGCATGCTGTCCCGCCTCGTGGCGCAAGGGTCGCTGCACGGCGTCCGCCTCGACCATATCGACGGGCTGCACGATCCGGCAGGCTATCTGACGCAGCTTTACCGCTACCTCGGCCGGTTCGGCGCGCCGTCGGATGCGAAGGCGAAGGGCCGTGACCGCTTCTACATTCTGGTCGAGAAGATTCTCGCCACCGACGAGGAACTGCGCCGCAACTGGCCTATCGCGGGCACGACAGGCTACGAGTTCCTGTCGGATACGACCGCCCTGTTCGTCGATCCCGCCGCCGAGGTGGCCTTCAACGAAGCTTACAAGTCCTTCACCGGTATTGAGGACGATTTCGAGACTATCGCGATCGAAGCCAAGCACGTCGTGATCCGGAACATGCTGCCGGCCGACCTGTCGCGCCTGTCGCGCAGGCTGAAGCACATCGCCGACCGCGACTGGAACAGCCGCGACTACAGCCTCAGCCGCCTGCGCCTTGCGCTTTACGAGATCGTGCGCGGGTTCCGGGTGTACCGCACCTATGCGACCTCCAAGCAAATCTCGGCGGAGGATCGCGCCCGCATCGGGCAAGCCGTGCAGTTCGCCAAGGCACACTGGCATGCCCCGGACATCTCGATCCTCGATTTCGTGGAGAAAGCGCTGACGGGCGACCTGCTGCGCGAACCGCAGGTCGACTACAAGAAGGCCGACGTGTTCGCGTTCATGCAGGCGTTTCAGCAATACACCGGTCCGGCGATGGCAAAATCGCTGGAGGACACCGCCTTCTATCGTTACTACCGGCTTGTCTCGCTGAACGAAGTCGGCAACGATCCGGGCCGCTTCGGTACGGGAGTCGAGCACTTCCACGAAGCGAGTGCCACGCGCGCGAAGCACCTGCCGAACAACATGCTGGGATCGTCCACGCATGACACCAAGCGTGGCGAGGATACCCGAAGCCGCATCAGCGTGCTGTCGGAATACGGCACCGGATGGTCTGGCGTCGTCGAGGGCCTGCGCCAGGCGGGGCAGCGGTTACGGGTCGGTCCCTCGCCGAACGCCAATGACGAGTACATGATCTACCAGACCCTTCTCGGCATCTGGCCCGACGATGCGTCCGGCTGGGATCAGGTACGCACCCGCTTGCAACAATACGTGATCAAGGCCATTCGCGAGGCAAAGCTGTATTCCAGCTGGACCGACCCGAACGAGGCCTACGAGAAGGACACGCTGGACTTTATCGAAGGCCTGATCGGCAGCGCCGAGTTCAAGGCGACCGCGAGTCCTGTGGCGGCGCATGTCGTGAAGTTCGGTTACCTCAACAGCCTGAGCTACACGCTGCTGAAGCTGACGGCACCCGGTACACCCGATATCTACCAGGGATCGGATTTGTGGAACTTTTCGCTGGCCGATCCCGACAACCGGACGGCGGTAGATTACGATGCCCGCCAGCGCCTGATCGCGGAAGCGCCCCCTCTGCCC
>CALMVH010000084.1 GCA_937873165.1 uncultured Rhodospirillales bacterium | reverse complement strand
TGTCCTTCAGTAAAGTCGCAAATCTATCCGCATATCTTCCGTAAACTGAAACTTCAGCAGTGCCTGACTTTGCCCTCATCGACCTGATGCTAAGCGAAGCCCCAGCATGCATTCCAAAAAGGTTTTTTCCATCGATTGCGAAGCGTGACGTTCCCCACGTAGATTCCAGCGCGGCTATCCCGAGGACATTCTCAACGGGGACGTGGAGATCATCCGCTGCTTTCTGTGCGTAAGAAAGGTAAGCATCAACAAACCGCTGCTTGTCTTCTGGCGTTGCCCACCATTGGGCAGCGGCATCGTCTACAGAACCTTCATCGGAAGCCGTTTCGTTGCTGTCCTGATTGCCGTCGGTCCACTCACCGCCACCGGCCTGTCCAGCCGGTATGTGCGGCTGATCGGGATTATAACCCGTTTTAAGTAAGCCATCCCGTTCTGCAGTCTTCAGGATACGCTCGCACTCGGCATGAAAATTTATCGTAATCCTGTGATGATTGCCCTTGGTAGGAGCCAAGGCTCAGAAAGATCGGCCCGACAGCCGTATTCTGCATCAACAGCCGCCCTTTACGGACTGTGCCGGTATCGATGTCGAACCCAGGATCACCCGTTTCTTCCGCATGTGTCATGCGCTGCTCCTCCAAATCCGGAGTGCATAATAGAACGTTAGGAGAACATTGTCAAGATTTATAAGGGCTGGGTCGGACAGCGGCGCCAGCCGCTCATATGGCAGGAACTAAAAATCCTATAAATTTCAGCAGCTTCCGGAAATGGTGTCCCCAACGAGATTCGAACTCGTGTCGCCGCCGTGAAAGGGCAGTGTCCTGGGCCTCTAGACGATGGGGACTGAAGGCGTTGCTACAAGTAGCGTCGCCGAGAGAGAAAATCAACACCTCGATGTCGCGCAGGACTCACGTTGCCACCGCGGCGTCGAGCACTTCGAACTTGGGCAGCTCGCGGCCTTGCCAGCGGTCCACGCCGAGGCGGCCTGCCAAGTGGAAGATACGGCCCTGGCTGCTCAGCAGCGTTGCGCCCAGCGCCGAACTCGTTGCCCGGAAGGCGATGGCTTTTAGGCTGCTGCCGCCGCCCTGTTCGGCCGCCACGATGCAGCTTACGTGTTTTTCGCCGACGACGCTTGCCTTGACGATGCGGCAGCCCAGCAGCGCCAGCATCGGTTCGCGGTGGCCTGCGCCGAAGGGTCCGAGCGTTTCCATGATGCGGGCCACTTCCAGCGTCGCGCCCGTGACCGCCAGCGATCCCTCGATCATCAGCCTTTCGCGCTGCGGCACATGCGCGCCGGCAGAGTCGCGGAAGAAAGCGCGCAACTCGTCGATCCGGTGTGCCTCGACCGTGAAACCGGCGGCCATGGCGTGTCCGCCGCCCTTCAGCAGCAAGCCCTGGCGGCGGGCGGCGATGATCATCGTGGCGCGATCGAGCCCCGGCCGCGATCGGCCCGACGCCTTGCCGATGCCGCCGCTGACGCCGATCACGCAAACCGGACGCTTGAACTTTTCCATGACGCGCGCGGCGACGATCCCGACGACACCCGGATGCCAATCCTCGCCCGACAGCACCAGCACCGGATCGTCGGCTTCGGCGGCCTCCGCCAGCGACAGGCAGGCGGAGGTGATGTCCGCCTCGATACGGCGGCGATCGGTATTGAACTGGTCCAGCTCGGCGGCGAGGCCGGCAGCCTCCACCTGGGACAGGCACGACAACAGCCGGGCGCCAAGATCGGCCTTCCCGACGCGCCCGCCGGCGTTGATGCGCGGACCCAGCAGGAATCCCAGATGGTATGCACTCAGCCGTTCGGTCGCGCGAGCCACATCCGCAAGCGCAGCCAATCCCATGTTGCCGCGCGCCGCCATCACCTTCAGCCCTTGGCAAACGAATACCCGGTTAAGCCCCGTCAGCGGCACCACGTCGCATACGGTGCCAAGGGCGACCAGGTCCAGCCACTGCAGAAGGTAGTATCCCCGCGCGCGCAAAGTGCGATTGACCGCGACCAGACCCAGGAAGCAGACTCCCGCGGCGCACAGCGTGCCCAGGCCGCTGGTGTCGTCCAGCCGGTTTGGATTGACCACGGCGTCCGCCATCGGCAGGTCCGCCTCGGCCTGGTGGTGATCGACCACAACGACGCTGAGGCCGGCTTTTGCGGCGGCTTCCAAGGATTCATGCGCGGTTACGCCGCAATCCACGGTGATGACCAGCTTGACGCCGCGCTGGCCCAGCGACAGCAGGGCGGGGGCATTCGGACCATAGCCTTCCCCAATCCGGTCGGGCACATACAGGATGGGATCGCAGCCGAGTTCGCGCAAAAACCGCAGCCACAGCGCCGCGCTGGTCGCGCCGTCGACGTCGTAGTCGGCAAAGATCGCAATCTGCTCGCCGGACTCGACGGCCCGCGCGATCCGCAACGCTGCATTTTCCATGTCGCACAGGGTGAACGGATCGGGCAGGGAGGTTTTCAGGCTGGGCACCAGGAACGATCCGGCGCTGCCGCAATCGATGCCGCGGCCGGCGAGAATACGCGCCGCCAGATCGTGCAGCCCGTGCTGGCGGCCGAGCGCCATCGCCAGCCGTTCGTCGCACGGGGCAAAGCGCCAGTGCTGGTCCAGCAGCGAGGATTCGACGCCTGCGAAGGTCTCGCCGACAGGGTTCAGCAAACTCAGCCCTCGCCCTGCATGCCGAAGCTTTTGCGCCGGAAATCGTGGTGACTTTCGATCCAGCGCACGGTGCCGGTGCGCGACCGCATGACGACGGAATGGGTAAACGCGCCGCCCTTGAACCGCCTGACGCCGCGTACCAGGGCGCCGTTGGTCACGCCGGTCGCGGCGAACATGACGTCGCCACCCACCAGATCCTCAAGGCCATATTTGCGATGCAGGTCGTGAATGCCGTGGCGCGCCGCCCGTGCCTTGTCTTCGTCGTTGCGCAGGTGCAGGCGCGCCTGCATCTGGCCTCCGACACAGCGCAACGCCGCCGCCGCCAGCACACCCTCGGGCGCGCCGCCGATCCCCATGTACACATCCACCCCGCTTTGAGGCTGCGAGGCCGCGATGATACCGCTGATATCGCCGTCGGAGATCAGCATGATGCGCGCCCCCGCCTCGCGCACCTGGTGGATCAACTCGGTGTGACGAGGGCGGTCCAGGATGCATACCAGCAGTTCAACCACGGGAACGCCCTTGGCTTCGGCCAAACGCTTCAGGTTCTCGCGCGGACCGGCATCGAGATCCAGGAGGGTGGTGGGCAGGTTCGGCCCGATGGCGATCTTGTCCATATAGATATCGGGAGCGCTGAAGAACGAGCCGTTCTGCGCCATGGCGACAACCGACAGCGCATTTTCCCCGCCCTTTGCCGTGATGGTGGTGCCTTCCAGGGGATCCAGCGCAATGTCCAGCTTCGGGCCGCCGCCGCCCACGCGCTGCCCGGCCTGAAGGAGTTCCGATCCCTGTTCGCCGATAACGATGGCGCCCTCGATCGCCAGGCTGTTCAGGGTGCGATGCATCCACTTGGCCGCTGCTTCGTCCGCGGCCTGCTCGTCGCCGCGACCGACCAGCAACGAGGCCGCCAGGGCGGAAGCCTCGGTAACGCGCACGACATCCAGCGCCAAATTGCGGTCGATAAACGTATCGTGATGAGGCATGGGGACTTGATTCCAGGAGCGGCAGGTTACCAAGGATCCTGCCAAGCCCATTACAATCCTTTAATTCCGATCAGGCAAGCGTTTGCTCCAGAAAGACTGGACCCGCCGTCACTCGACGGTGATCGTAAAATCTATCTTGCGTGACATCCCGTCGGCATTGACCGCTTCGATGGACAGGCTGTCGTCACCGGCATAGCCCGGCGCAGGCGTGTATTTCACGAACGTGCCGGGTATCTTCCGGGAGTTGCAGGCCGAGCGCGGGTTGGCGGCCGCGAAGCTTGGGAAATCGGTTTCCTGGTATACCACAGCGGTACCATGAGAGGGTTGATCGACAACCCGGATGGTCCCGAACTCGCGAGACGTACAATCCGGATTGACCTCCCAAAATCCTTCTATCCTGGTGGATTTTCCTTGTATCGCCACCTTGTGGGTCGTGGATGGTCCCGGCAGCGTAGTAACCAGCGGCACTCTGCCCTAGGGCGTCTGGATGATCGCGGTTGTCTGGTGAGACACGCAAGAGGTCATCAGGACAGTACAACAAG
>CALMVH010000083.1:594-2436 GCA_937873165.1 uncultured Rhodospirillales bacterium | reverse complement strand
TTGCTAACCCCGGCCCGATGGCACGGCAAATTTCGCGGTCGCGCCCGGTCAGGTCGCAGTTCGACAAGACGCCCCCCGAGTGGAGATTGGCGCGGATGCTGCCTGTCGCGGGCTGCCTCAGCACGAAACCCGCGACTTCGCCGTTTACCAGCACGATGCGTTTGTCGCCCTCGGAAACTTCGGGGATGAACTTTTGCGCCATGATGGGCAGGCCATCTGCACAAAGCAGTTCCACGGCGACATCCAAATTGGGATCGACCTCGCCAAGGTAGATTACCCCTGCCCCGCCCGCGCGGTAGAGCGGTTTCAGGACTATGGCGCCGTGTTCCCGCCGGAAAGCATCGATCAGGTCCTTGTCCGAACTGATCAGCGTTGGCGGCATCAGGTCCGGAAACTCCATCGGCAGGAGCTTTTCCGGCGCGTTGCGCAGGGCTGCGGGGTCGTTCACCACCAGCACATCCGGCTGAAGATGCTGCAGCAGGTAGCTCGCCGTGACATACGCCATGTCGAACGGCGGATCCTGCCGCACCAGCACCACGGATTTCTCCTGGAGGTTGCCACGCTGAGGAGAGGTCGCCGGGTTAGACCAGTTTCCGTACTCGTCGAAGCGCATCGAATGCAGCGCGGCCGTTAAACCTGCCTGGCCCAGCGACAGTGTGCCAGGCTCGTACCACTCCACCATGTACCCACGCCGCGCGGCTTCCCGTGCCAGCATGAGGGTAGAGTCGGTCCCGATCTGCAACTTGTGCGGCGGATCCATCTGGATGGCGACCGAACAGGTCAAGACTTTGCAGGCTCCGCCGCGCCATTACGCGCTGTTATGTAGTTTACGACCTTGGACGCGCCGATAGTGCCTGCAAGCTTGCGCACTTTGTTCGATTCGTCGGCGGATTGCGCCGTCCCCATCAGGTAGACTACGCCGCCGACGCTTTCGATCGAATAGCGGGTCGACTGGATGTCAGGATCGAAGGTCAACCGCGCGCGCAGGGTCATGGACAGCTTCATGTCGCGGGCATAGGTCGTGTCGGCGCTCGACGGCACCTTCAGCTCGTCGATTACCTCACGCACGGCTACAGGCTGCCATGATTCCCGCACCAGCTCCACGCGCATCTGCGGCAACGGCAGATCGCCCGTCAGGTAAACAACACCGTCCGAAACAACGATGTCGGGTAAAAACCCTGCGTCCGGATGATCCTGCTGCCAAGCAGCGGCGATGGCGCGTCGCGTGGCAACATCAGGGTTTTCCTGGGCGGCAGGCGGGGAAGCGTGATGGATCGTACCGCACCCGGTCAGCAGCACTGCAACCGGGATCGCCTTTGCCCATCCGCGGGCCCGCCGACGATCTGGAACGCATGACGGCTTTTGGCTCATTGTGTCCATCACCTGGGTCCTTTGTTCACGCGATACAGCCCTTCAGATGTACCGGCAACCATGTAACCGGCGTAACGAACATCGCGTCCATGCGCAAGTTGTGCTGTGCAAGATCGGGACGGCTGGCGAGAAACCAGGTCGAGGCGTTGCGGATGCGCGCCTGGCTGGCAGGGCTGATGGCCTGGGCCGCCCGCGTCAGGTCGGGCCGGGACTTGACCTCGATGAATGCGACCGTGCGTCCGCGCCGCGCCACGATATCGACCTCGCCTACGGGAGTCTTGAACCGTACCGCGAGGATGCGGTAGCCACAAAGGCGCAGATACCACATACATCGCGTTTCGGCGGCCAGCCCGCGTCGATGCGCGAGGGCGCCCCTTTCAGTTCGCTTCGACATCGCCTGCCCGCGTCAACGAAAGCGCCCGCGCATAGATATCGCGCCGCGGCAGACGCGTCGCGGCTGTGACTGCCGCA
>CALMVH010000083.1:0-584 GCA_937873165.1 uncultured Rhodospirillales bacterium | reverse complement strand
GTGACACCGAAAGCAGCGCCGCGCGGATCAAGGCGTCGACATCCGGCGGGGCTTGCGGCTGCGTTTGCTCGCCGGGCGGACCTACGATCACCACGATCTCGCCGCGTGGCGGGCCGTTGTCCCGGTAATGCGTCCCCAAGATTTTCAAGGTACCATGGCGGGCTTCCTCGAACTTCTTGGTCAGTTCGCGCGCGACGCAGGCAGGCCTGTCGCCGAGCCGCGAAAGCGCTGAGTCCAGAAGATCGGGCAGCCGGTTCGCTGATTCGAAAAAGATCAAAGTCGCGGGAACCGACGCCAGATCCTGCAATGCACTGTCCCGCGCGGCGGCCTTGCTGGGCAGGAAGCCGACGAACATAAACCGATCGCTGGGCAAGCCCGACAGGGACAATCCCGCCAAAACGGCGCTTGGCCCCGGCACCACGGTGACCGCCACCCCCTGCGACGCGCAGTCGCGCGCCAGCTTGAAACCCGGATCGGACACAAGCGGCGTGCCCGCGTCGGAAATCAGCGCCACCGCCTGTCCCTGCCGCAGCCGCTCCAGCAGCCGGGGTCTCATTTCGTCGGCATTGTGATCGTGATACGAG
>CALMVH010000082.1 GCA_937873165.1 uncultured Rhodospirillales bacterium | reverse complement strand
TCCTTGATCAGTAGCCACAGCACGTCGATCCGGAACCCGTCGACGCCCCGGTCCATCCAGAACCGTACGGTGTCGTGCATGGCGGCCACGACTTCGGGATTGCGCCAGTTAAGGTCGGGCTGCTCCTTGAGGAATGAATGGCAGTAAGACTGTCCCGTGCTTTGGTCCAACGTCCACGCCGGACCGCCGAAGCGGCTCAACCAATTGTTGGGCGGTCCGCCGCCGGGGGCCGGATCGCGCCACAAATACCAGTCGCGTTTCGGGTTGTCGCGGCTGGACCGGCTTTCAACAAACCAGGGATGCCGCTCGGACGTATGGTTCGGCACGAAATCGAGGATGATCTTCAGTCCACGCCCATGTGCTGCCTTCAGCAGCGCGTTGAAATCCGGCAAGGTCCCGAACATCGGGTCGATGCCGCAGTAATCCGCGACGTCGTAGCCGAAATCGGCCATCGGGGAAGGGTAGACCGGCGAAATCCAGATCGCGTCGACTCCCAACCTCACCAGGTAGTCGAGGCGGCTTGCGATGCCGTTCAGATCGCCGATGCCGTCGACGTTACTGTCCTGGAACGACCTTGGATAGATCTGATAGATGATGCCGCTTTGCCACCAGGGTGCGGCCGAAATCATTTACGGCACCGCTGTATCCAGCGACTTTGCCATGTCGTCGGCTGTTGTATCGCTAGAAAAGATGCCAATCGTCTTGCCATCCGGAGCGACCAGATAGGCGTAGGATGAATGATCCATCACGTAGTCGGTCGATTGCGCCGTGGCATCCGATTTCTGGTAATAAACCTTGTACTCCTTCGCGACCTGCGCGATGTCCGCGTCGCTGCCTGTCAGGCCTTCCAGCCGCGGATGGAACGAGGGCACGTAGTCGGCCAGCTTCGCAGGCGTGTCGCGCGCGGGATCGATGGTAATGAAGATCGGCTGGATTTTGGCCGCCTTGCCGGCATCCAGCTGGTCCATCGCTTGGCCAATGGTCAGCAGCTCGGTCGGGCAGGCGTCGGGACAGAACGTGTATCCGAAATAGATCAACAGGTATTTGCCGGGCCAGGTTTTGTCGGTTACATGCTTGTTGTTCTGGTCGGTCAGGCTGAATGGCCCGCCAAACTTGTCCGAAGGCGTTGCCAGCAATCCAGTCTGCTCCGGCAACTGGCTATGGTTACGGGATGCCGTCAGCCACAAGGCGCCTGCGCCGGCCAGCGCCAGCGCGAATATCACGATAATCCACTGCTTCATGGGAATGCCTGGCACCTGTTGACTGGATCGATCCTAAACGCCCTGCCGAACCGGAGCAACAGAAGGATATCCGTTGATTGGGCAGGCTATCGCCGGGCCGGCATCCTAGTCCAGCCCGTGAAGAGCGCCGGCCGCATCGACCCTCATATCAAGCGCGGCGGGATAACGCGGCAGGCCCGGCATTGTCAGGATGTCGCCGCAGAGCGCTACGACGAAACCCGCGCCTGCCGCCAGACGGATTTCGCGCACGGGCAGGATAAACCCCTCGGGCGCGCCCTTGGCGTCGGGATCGGTGGTAAAGCTGTACTGCGTTTTCGCGATACATACGGGCAAGCGGCCATAGCCGTCCCGTTCCAAATTCGCGAGCGTCTTCGCGGCGCCGGGCGTTAGGCTTATATCGGCTGCCCGGTACAGTTTACGGGCAATCGTGCGCAGCTTTTCCGCCAAGGGCAGGTCGAGTTCGTATAATGGCTGGAAAGGTGCCGTGTGGGAGCCGCACAAGGCTACAACCTGCCCTGCCAGACCTTCGGCGCCCGCGCCGCCGTCCGCCCAGTGCGTACAGGGCTCAAGGGGAACGTCCAGATCGTTGCAGATCGCGCGTACCGTTTCGATCTCGGCGGGGGTATCGTCCCTGAAGCCGTTCAGCGCCACGACCAATGGCAGGCCGAACCCGCGCATGTTTTCCACGTGCCGTCGCAAATTGGATGCGCCACGGCGCACGGCGGCGGTATCCTCGGCCGCCAGATCGTCTTTGGCGACGCCGCCATGCATCTTCAGCGCGCGGACGGTCGCCACGACTACGCAGGCGGCGGGTTCAAGCCCTACGGCGCGGCACTTGATGTCCAGGAACTTTTCCGCGCCGAGGTCTGCCCCGAACCCGGCTTCCGTCACCACGATATCGGCCAGTCCCAGCGCGGTCTGCGTCGCCAGGACCGAGTTGCAGCCATGCGCGATGTTGGCAAAAGGACCGCCGTGCACAAAAGCGGGCGTACCTTCCAGCGTTTGTACCAGGTTCGGGCGCAACGCATCCTTCAACAGCGCCGTCATCGCGCCCACGGCCTTCAGATCGGCCGCGGTGATCTGCATGCGCCGGCCGTGTTCCGGATCGCTTTCCCCGATTACGATCTTTGCCAGCCGCTGCTGAAGGTTCTCCAGCGAGGTCGCAAGGCAGAAGATCGCCATGACTTCGCTGGCAACCGTGATGTCGAAGCCAGTTTCGCGTACTGTGCCGTTGCCGAGTCCTGTTACCACGTGCCGCAGGGCGCGGTCGTTCAGGTCCAGCCCGCGCCGCCATGTGACCCGCCGCGGGT
>CALMVH010000081.1:11348-16635 GCA_937873165.1 uncultured Rhodospirillales bacterium | reverse complement strand
ATATTGTATAGATTACCTAAATAAGGAATACATCTGTATTCGACCTACAGAAAACCGCGCAGTCCTGTCACCAACGCCTCATACCCGATCGCATCTGGTTCGATCATGCCATGCCGTATCAGGAAATCGATCAGGACGAGATTGCAATTCGGTTTGAAATCGTCTGTCGTCGCCACAATCGATGCGACTTTTTCCAAGGGCATCAACTCAAAGCTTTCAACTTCGCCGTCGTCGTTGCAGGGGAGGAAATCTGGTTCGGTTTCAAGATCGTACACGAACAGAGAGCCGGCTTCCAGGCCACCTCGCTTGTCCTGCGCATACGATACGAACCCACACGGCACTGCACGCGTAACTTGATCAAGGGTCACTCCAGCTTCCTCGTACGCTTCCTTGAAAAGCGTTTGCTGAGCCGTGAGGTCTTCGGACACCCCACCGGCAATCAGGTGGTCAAGCTTGCCCGGAGAAACAGCTCGGTCTTGTGCCCGGCGGGCAATCCACATTTGGTACTGGTCGTGCCGTCTGACGAATCCGTTCACATGCACCCCAAACGCACGTGTTCCGAAGAACGTGCAGGCGCCACGATCGATAGCGGCGAGCGACGGCTCGCCCCAGGCCCCCACAATGCGGTATGGTTCGTTTCGCAAGGCAAACAACCCCTGCCCGGCGAGGGCGCCCACAACGCCGGCAATGTTCTCGGATCGCTGCGCATGATTGTTGCCAGCAGTCAGTTCGATCCGGTTCTCTGCAATGCTGAAGACATCGCGGTATGGCAGCAGAACGTCGATAAAGTCCCGCCGCATCAGACCGGCAAGCGTCGATCCGATATACCAGGGCACATAGCGTGCCGGATCGTGGCGGTTCAGCTCGGCGAGGTGCCGCAGATAAGGCCTGGCGTCGTCAATCGGGGGCAAGGCCGGTGTACCGGTATCTTCAAGGTCCATGTTGTCACCGCGCCTATGCTCGTCCTTGATCTCTATGCCCGATCGGGTGGATAAGTTCCGGGCATTCCGTTTCCGTCAAGGTTTCCGATGAAGATACTGGTCCCTGTTAAGCGAGTCATCGATTACAACGTCCGCATCCGGGTCAAGCCGGATCACAGCGGCGTCGAAACCGCAAACGTCAAGATGTCGATGAACCCCTTCGACGAAATCGCTGTGGAGGAAGCCGTGCGGCTGAAGGAGAAGGGCAAGGCGACGGAAGTCGTGGCCGTATCCATCGGCCCGGCGCAGGCGCAGGACACGCTGCGTACCGCCATGGCGATTGGGGCGGATCGCGCGCTGCAAATCTTGGCGGACGGCGACATCGAGCCGCTGGCAGTGGCAAAAATTCTAAAAGCGGTCGCCGGGCGTGAAGCACCGCAGATGGTCATCCTCGGAAAGCAGGCGATCGACGACGACAGCGCGCAAACCGGGCAGATGCTGGCGGCGCTGCTGGGCTGGCCGCAGGCGACCTTTGCCTCGACCGTCGAAATCACCGAGGACCGCGTTCTGGTGACTCGCGAAGTCGATGGCGGCCACCAAACGCTGGAGCTGACGCTTCCGGCGGTTGTAACGACCGACCTCAGGCTGAACGAACCCCGTTATGCCTCGCTGCCGAACATCATGAAAGCAAAGAAGAAGCCGCTGGAAAGCCTGCCAGTGGCGGAGTTCGGGGTCGACACTTCGCCGCGGTTGACGCTTGTAAAGGTCGAGGAACCATCGGTGCGGCAGGCTGGAAAGCGCGTGCAAAGCGTTGCCGAGCTGGTGGACAAGCTGCGCAACGAAGCCAAGGTGATTTGAAACCATGACCATTCTCGTTCTGGCCGAGCACGACGATTCTGGCATCAGGGTCGCGACGCACAGCGCGGTAACTGCTGCCACGCATATCGGCGGCGAAGTCCATGTGCTGGTCGCGGGCACGAACGTCCGCCCTCCGGCCGAGGCCGCAGCCCGCATCCTGGGTGTTGCAAAGGTGCTGCTGGCCGACGATCCGGCGCTGGATCATGGCATTGCCGAATCCGTCGCATCCCTGATCGCCGCCTTGTGCCGGGGCTACACGCATGTCGTGGTGCCTTCCACCACGTCGGGCCGCAACATCCTGCCCCGCGCGGCCGCCCTGGTCGATTCGCAGCAGATCAGCGACGTGCTTGAAATCGTTGCTCCCGATACCTTCAAGAGGCCGATCTACGCCGGCAACGCCATCGCCACGGTACGATCTTCCGACCCGATCAAGCTGATGACGATCCGTACAACCGCGTTCAACCCCGCCCCGGAAGGCGGCGCGGCTGCCATCGAAACTGTGCCGGTGCCGCCAGTGTCGAACCCGGCCCGCTTTACCGGCCAGGCGCTTTCAAGTTCCGAACGTCCGGAACTCACCAGTGCGCGCGTCGTCGTTTCCGGCGGGCGTGGCATGCAATCGGGCGAGAACTTCGCTTTGCTGGAAGCCATCGCCGATCCGCTGCATGCGGCTATCGGCGCTTCCCGCGCAGCCGTGGACGCAGGGTTCGTGCCCAACGATTACCAAGTCGGGCAAACGGGTAAGATCGTGGCACCCGATCTCTATATCGCCGTCGGCATCTCCGGCGCGATCCAGCACCTGGCGGGCATGAAAGACTCGAAAGTCATCGTGGCCATCAACAAGGATGGCGACGCTCCGATCTTCCAGGTCGCCGACTACGGTCTTGTCGGAGACCTGTTTACCCTGTTGCCTGAACTGGCGGATGAGTTGAAGAAAGCATGAAGATCGACAGCGTGGGGATTCTCGGTGCCGGAGTCATGGGCTCTGCCATCGCACAGGTTTTCAGCCGCGCCGGCTTCCACGTCTCGTTGTACGATATCGATCCCGGCAGCCTCCAGCGCGCCCGTGCCGAGATTGATCACCACCTGGAACGCCAGGTCTCCAAGGCCGTGCTGACGGACTACGAGCGCTCCGCAGCCCTGTCCCGGCTGCACCTGACCGAGAACTTCACGGACTTCGCCGATTGCGGCTTCGTGGTCGAGGCGGTCACGGAGGATGAAGCGGCCAAGCGCCGGGTCTTGGGCGAAGTGGTCAAGCACCTGCCGCCCGAGACGGTCGTGGCGACCAACACCTCGTCCCTATCCATCACCCGGCTGGCGTCGGCCACGGGTCGCCCGGACCGGTTCATCGGCATGCATTTCATGAAGCCGGTTTCGGCCATGAACCTTGTGGAGATCATCCGGGGCATTGCGACCAGCACCGTGACGTTCGAGATCACGCGGGATCTCGTGCATGCCATCGGCAAGGAGAGCGCGGTTTCGGAGGACTACCCAGCCTTTATCGTCAACCGCATCCTGCTGACCATGATTAACGAAGCCGTTTTCGCGCTGTACGAGGGCGTGGGATCGGTGACCGCCATCGACACCGCCATGCGCCTGGGCGCCAATCATCCGATGGGACCTCTCGAACTTGCCGACTTCATTGGGCTCGACCGGGTATTGACCATGATGCAGGGGCTGTACGAAGGGCTGTCCGACAGCAAGTACCGGCCCTGCCCCTTGCTGGTGAAGTACGTCGAGGCCGGATGGACCGGGCGTGGCTCGGGGCGCGGCTTCTACGATTACAGCGGCGCGATTCCGGTTCCCACACGCTGATCGTTACCGGCTGAGCGACACCTGCGCCGGCTGAAGCGTGTCTGGTGTTCCACCCTGCTTCGACGTCGCGACGAAGTAGTGGATCAGGTTACGCGCTTCCGGCGTATCCCAGTCGGCCGATCCCACAAGGCGGCCGATCTCGTTGCCATCGCGGCCGATCAGGATGGAAACGGGAATACGGCTTGCCGAAAGGACCCGTCCGATGCTGTTGGATTGATCGAACATGGGCTTCATAGCCGATACGTTCATCCGCGCCAGGAACGGCATGGCCTTGTGCGCGCCACCGCGATCGATCGCGACCGGAACAACCGTGAAGTCGCTGCCGCCCATGGTGGCCTGCAGGTGGTCGAGCTTCGGCATTTCCTCCACGCACGGCCCGCACCAGGTTGCCCATACGTTCAGCAGCACGACCTTGCCCTTGAACTGCGCCAGCGAAACATCGTTGTCATCGGCGTCGGTCAGCGAAACCCTGGACAACTCAGCCTGACCGGCGGAAAGATTGAACTTGCTCATCTCGCCGTCGAGAGGCGGTTCGGCTTTGGCGGCTGCTGTGCCCAGCAGGGTTGCGATGGATAAAAGGAACAGACCCGGCAACATGTTACGCATCGATTGCTCCGTTCGAACTCTGTCCAGCGCTGTCAGGTCTGTTTGGTGGCGGATCACCGCTTCTTTAGGGAAGAGTAGTGGGTTAAAGGATAATAATTGGTGACTATCCCAGCATTCACGGCGTAATTATTTGATTACGAAGAATAGATTTATGGCAAATCCCATGCATTCAAAGGTCTTTCCACTATTGGCGCTCGGCCTCCTGGTCTCACTCGCCGGCTGCGGGCGCAAGCCGGCGGGTCTGCTGCCGCCAGAAGACGCGACCGCAGACGCGTATCCGCAGGTGTACCCCCGGCCGCTTCCGGGCGAGGCCGCGGCCGCCATGCCGGAAAGCGATCTTACCACCAAGTACAAGGCACGGCCCGAACAGAGCCTGCAATGACGTTCGCCTACCAGAAGGGCGCGCTGCACGTCGAAGCCCTTGCCGTGCAGCAGATCGCGGACGCGGTTCCGACGCCATTTTACTGCTATTCCGCCGCTGCGTTGCATGAGCGAGCCGATGCCTTCGCGGAGGCGTTCCGCACGCGCGGCATCGTTCCCTACTTCGCCGTCAAGGCCAACCCCAACCTGGCGGTCATCTCGCTGTTCGCGCACAAGGGCTTCGGGGCCGATATCGTATCGGGCGGAGAACTGACGCGCGCGCTGGCAGCAGGCGTGCCGGCCGACCGAATCGTCTACTCCGGCGTCGGTAAGAGTGCCGTGGAAATCGCGCAAGCGCTGGATGTCGGCATCCACCAGTTCAACGTCGAGTCGGCGCCCGAACTCGAGCTTTTGAAGCAGATCGCCGCAAGCAGGCAGGTCCGATGCGCGGCGGCGTTGCGCATCAACCCCGATGTCGACGCGGGCGGTCACCACAAGATTTCGACCGGCCGGGCCGAGGACAAGTTCGGAGTCGCGCTGGAGGATGCCCCTGCCCTGTTCGCGGCAGCCAGGAACTCGCCGGTCGACCTCTGCGGCCTTGCCATGCATATCGGTTCGCAAATTCTCGAAACAGCTCCGTTTCAGGAGGCCTATCGCAGGTTAAAGGACCTCATGGCCAATCTGGACCGGCGTGGACATTCGATCAGCCGCGTCGATCTGGGCGGCGGCTA
>CALMVH010000081.1:0-11338 GCA_937873165.1 uncultured Rhodospirillales bacterium | reverse complement strand
GGTGATCGAAAGGGAGTTTGCGGGCTTCGAAGGTGAAATCGGCATCGAGCCTGGGCGGGCGCTGGTGGCCAACGCGGGCATCATTGTCGGCCGCGTCCTGTACGTAAAGGAAAACCGGGGCCGTTGCTTCGTGGTGATCGACGCGGGGATGAACGATTTGATCCGTCCCTCGCTTTATGAAGCGTGGCACCGTATAGTTCCGGTACGCGAACCGGACGGGAAGCCTGACACTATGGTGTGTGACATCGTTGGACCGATCTGCGAGACGGGCGATACTTTTGCCATCGACCGTACCCTGCCGCGCGTGGCGGCCGGGGATCTGGTGGCGATCATGTCCGCCGGCGCCTATGGGTCCGCCATGGCGTCGACCTATAACGCACGCCCTTTGATCGCCGAGGTGATGGTCAGCGGCGACCGGCACGCGGTCGTGCGCCGCGCCGTAACGGTTACGGACATGATGCAGTTCGAAACGGTACCGGCATGGCCGGACACTTGAACGTTCACAATATCCGGGTCGCGGGCGGCCATATCGTCCTGGCTCTGGAACGATGCACCCGTTTGGCTTGGGCACCGGCGAGTCTAGCGCTGGTTTTCCTGGCCTTGTCGCAGATGGATATCCTGCCGCTTCTGCCATCATGGCTGCAGGCAGCAGTGATCGTATGCTTTGCCGTCCTGATCGCCGGAAGCATACGCCAGGCTTTCCTGACGCATCCCCGCGAGACACGTGACGCGGCGTTGCGGCGGCTGGAGGCGGATAGCGGGCTGGCTCATCGCCCTCTCGATGCGCTGCGGGACGTACCCATCGCGGGCGGGGATGTGCAGGCGGCCCTGTGGAGCCTGCATCAAAGCCGTAACCGAGATGCCCTGCGGGGCATGCGCCTGCGGGGACCGCGCGCAAGCCTTGCCGAACACGACACGATGGCCTGGCGATCACTGGCGCTGATCCTGTTCGTGATCGCTTGCGTGGTCTCGCCGGGTCATTTCCTCGACAAGCTGGACGCGGCCCTGTCGCCGCGCATACTCGGCAGCGTTCCAGCCCGGGATATCGCGCTGGACGTTTGGATCACCCCTCCGGCGTACACAGGCGTGGAGCCTGTTATTCTGCATCGCGACGATGCCGATGAAGCGATCGAAGAGCCGCAAGGCAGCATCGTGCAGGCGCGGGTCGGCGGCGGATCGGCACGGCCCCACCTGATCGCAAACGGCGCCCGGCAGAAATTTGCCGCCGTCGACAAACACGACTTTGAAGCAACCGCCCCTCTGCGCGCAAGCGGAGATCTGAAGGTCACACAAGGCTGGCGAACGCTCGGACATTGGCGCGTCTCGATGATCGAAAACGTGCCGCCGGCTATCCAGTGGAGCAAGCCGCCGGCCGCGACAAAGGACAAGGAAGTCTCGCTGGATTACACCGCCGCCGATCAGTATGGGTTGGCGACCTTGACTGCGCGGATCGAGCTGTCGCCCGCGCTCCGCCACACCATGATGCCGGCGGGAACCGCCCTGGACAAGCCTGACGCCGTTGTGAAGCTGCTGACCCTGCCAGACTTCGATAGCCATCCGAAATCGGTCAAGAACGCAGTGCCGGAGGATCTGACGAGCAATCCCTGGGCCGGTTTTCCCGTCAGCATCACGCTGACGGCCACAGGCCTGTCGGGACTCGCCACGTCTACCACGACCAAGGACCTGGTCCTGCCGGAGCGGCAGTTCGGGAACCCTGTCTCCCAGATTATCATTGCGCAACGCAAGCGGCTGATCCTCGATCCCGTGGCGAACCGCATCGATGTTGCCAGCACCATAGCGACTTTGTCGGGACGCCCCGACCTGATGAACGGGGATGCGGGTGTGTTCCTGGCACTGCGTGTCGGATCGATGCGGCTGTTCAAGGACGCGACGCTGGCGCAGATGCCCGACCTCGAAAGCCTGTTGTGGCAGTCGGCGGTGCGGCTGGAGGATGGCAAGAGCGCCGCATCCAAGCAGGCCGTCGCCGATGCCGCGCGTGCCCTGCGGCAGGCCTTGCAGAACGGCGCGCCGCAGTCAGAGATCGCGCGCCTGTCGCGCGCGCTTCAACAGGCCATGGACCGGCATATCGCCGAAATGCAGCGCGATATGATGGATCGGCTGGCGCGCGGGGAGAAAATCCCCGAGATCCCGCCGGAAGTCGCCCGCAACATGATGACGCAGAGCGATCTTGACGACATGATGGACCGCATGCAGGGCATGGCAGGCAAGGGCGACCGCCAGGGTGCCGAGGATATGCTGTCGCAGATGGAGGGCATCATGCGCAACCTGCAGATGGCGGCTCCCACGACGCAAACGATGAAAGCCTGGCAGGCCATGAAGGATTTGCGAAATCTGGCGGACCGTCAGCAGTCGCTTAACAGCCGTACAGGCCAAAGCGGTGGGGGAAAACCCGACGCGGGTGGAAATGTCGAGTCTCAAGAGCAGCAAAATATTCGCAAGGGTCTTGAGGGCGCGGAAAAGCGCCTGCAAGACTTGGGCGCCAGTATTCCGGACAGCCTGAAGCAATCGGGTCAGGCGATGGGCAACGCGGAAGGGCCGCTCACGCGCAAGGATTACAAGGGTGCGATGCCGGCACAATCGAGCGCGCTGCAAAAGCTGCGTGAAGGCATGCAGGCCATGGGCGAGCAGCTAAGCAAGTCGGGTCAAGGGTCGGGCACGGCCGACGAGGATCAGGGGAACGGCGGCAAGCAGGGGCGCGATCCCTTTGGCCGCAAGGAAGGCCAGGGAAGCCTTGACGACTCCAGCGTACGGATACCTGAGCAGGGCGACCAGCAACGGAGCCGCGACGTACTGGATGAATTGCGCAAACGCTCGGGGGAACGGGACCGGTCACGCGCGGAACACGACTACATCGACCGGCTGCTGAAGGACTACTAAACGCCTTTCTGGCCCGCCTTTTACCTCAACTGTTCGCCTCGGCCAGCGACTTCTCGACCGACTGGCAGATCTGGTCCAGCGTGAAGGGTTTGCCCAAAACATCGTGGATCAGTACGTCCAGATTGTAGGCCCGCTGCTTTTCGGCGGCATAGCCGGTGATCATCAGGACCCGCACAGAAGGGAACTCGTCGGTAACCTTCAAGGCCAAAGATATGCCGTCGAGACGCGGCATCACGATATCAGTGATCAGCAGATCGAAGGACGCTTCCTGCAACGCCTCCAGCGCGGCAACCCCATCGCACACGCCCATGACCTCGTAGCCTGCATGGGTAAGGCCGCGCACGAGGAACTCACGTACGGATGCCTCATCCTCGGCGATCAGGATCCGGGCGCGACCATCCGATTTTCCGGCAGTGTCTTCCATCATGACCCGGCTCGCGCGTTCATCGTGCCTGCACAGCGCCATTTTCCGAGGCGAAGGTCAACAACACATTTCCACCAGTTGCATCCGCGCCATCGAGAGTTGCGGAAAACCGCGACGGATCCTTGTGCCCTATCGCGGTCAGCCCCGATGCGAAATCCCATGTCTTCACGGTTTTTCCATCGCGCAAAAGCGTCGCGCGCAGATTGGGCACGGTCACCTTGTCCTTGTCCGGGTTGCGTATCAAACCGTCGATGGTCAGAGTTTTCGCGCCGTCCTCCGTTCGCAACGCGGCATGGACATCGTGCAGCTCCAGGTTTGCAGCCGGCAAACTTTGGCTGAGTCCTGCCAGATGGTAGACGCGCGACGACGGCGGCCAGGCAGTTTCGATCTGCCTGTGCAGCACCAGCAGCGGGGTGGCGACAATCAGCCCAGCCGCCGCCAAAGCCGCCAGGGTCGGCCATAGGGTTTTCAAGGATTGCGCCGGCGCGGGCAAGGCGTGGACCGGTCTCACCGGCTTGTCCCGTTCTGCGGTCAGGATTGGCGTGGTGTTTTCAGGCAGGTGATCGTCCTGGCCATGCTCCTCCGCAAACGCAGCATCGGCTCGTTCCACGGCGGGTTCCTCTGCCACGTCCGGCCTGGTTTCCTCGGCTAAGTCAGGCAGGGTGAGAATGGACTCGGGATCGTCAGCGCGCTCCTGGAACCAGCTGTTGCCGCAGGATGTACAGCGAACGGTACGCCCCTGCGCACCGATGGCGTTGGATCCGACCGAATACTTGGTGGCGCATTCCGGGCACTGGATGATCATGGGCAATAAACCGGCCGCTGTTCGAGACTTATAAAAGCATGGATCGCATCGGGGAAACATCCTACACGCAAGTCTGACAAACCGCATGGACTTCGATCGACCGAATGGCGTTGCGCAGCCTGATATTCTCACTGGCGTTCGTCGCGTGGACGACCTTCCAGTGCTTCTGGCACCTGGGACGCCTCGCATGGCCGCGCACCTCCGTCCTGCCGGTCGTGCTGCAATACATCGGCGGCGTTCGCTGGCTTGAGAGTCATGTCCTGAAGCTGGACTACCGCGTGATCGGAACATTGCCGCGCCAGGGACCGGTGCTGATCGCCATGAAGCACCAGTCCGTGTGGGAGACGCTGAAGCTGCATATCCTGTTCGACAGCCCTTCGATCATTGTTAAGAAGGAGCTGCTGCACCTGCCGCTTTGGGGACGCTACGCCCGCCGCATGGGTTTGATCGGCATAGACCGGCGCGGCGGCCCCCGCGCTATGGAGACCCTGGAGGACGGTGCGAAGGCAATTCTGTCATCCGGACGATGCCTCGTGATTTTCCCCGAAGGCACCCGCGTTCCAGCCGGGCAGCATCGCCCGTATCGCGGCGGCATTGCCCGGATGTATCAGCTGACGGGCCTGCCGATCGTGCCGGTGGCGTTGAATTCGGGATTGTTCTGGCCGAAAAGCTGGTACGCCAGGCGGGGTGGCACCGTGACTGTACAGGTTCTGGACGAGATCCCGCCCGGACTCGACCCCCGGCAGGCGCTTCGGCTGCTGGAAACAAGACTTAACGAAGCCAGCGACGCATTGCTTTCGGGAGACCGGTCATGACAAGGAAACAAATCCGCATCGGGATCGGTATCGCCGGGGCGGTGCTTGCCTATACCGTTGCCTGGTTCTTCCTGGCGAACGCCGCTGAGAACCGTGTCATGCGCCAGCTGCAGGCACAGGCCGCGCATGGGGTCGTGATCACCGTGGCGAGCCACGGCAAGAGCGGCTATCCATTTGCGCTGCGGGTGACCCTGAAGGAGTTCAACCTGACCGGACGGTCCGGTGTCATGGTCGCGAGGCCGCGTCTGGTCCTGGGAACCAGCTTGTTCGATGCCACGCATTTAACTGTTTCCGCACGCGACGGCACGCTGGTAACGGTGCCCGCCAGCGAAGCGCGGGCGGTGGTCAGAGGCGCTATCGAAACAGTCACCGGAAACCTGCATCTCGGCCTGTCGGGGCTGCGCGACGCGCGCCTTGCGCTTGAACCGGTGACCGTCGACGGACTGGTTCCTGCCGAGAAACCGGTAACGGCCGCATCCGTGACGCTGAGCCTGGAAAAACCCGAGCCGGAGCCCGCCGACCATACCCTGCCCGGCGCGCACCTGACAGCCGACATTGCGACGCTGTTCCTGCCAGAGCCGCAAATCGCGGCGTTGGGCAATACCGTCGACCACCTCTCGCTGGACGCGATGCTGATGGGCCGCGTTCCCCTGCTGAACGAGGCATCGATGGCGGCTTGGCGCGACGAGGGCGGAACCATCGAAATCCGTGCGTTCTCAGGGCAATGGGCGCAGTTGAACTTTGGTCTGGGCGGTACGCTGGCGCTCGACAGCAGCTTCCAGCCTGAAGGATCGTTCGATGCGCACATCGATGGCTTTGACGAAGCGATCGATGCCCTGGCCGGCACACACGCGATCAAGGCGCAGTATTCCGACCTGATCAAGATGGGACTGTCGGTCATCGCGAAGCCGGTGGGGGATCAGAACGTGCCAACATTGACGGTGCCGCTCACCATTCAGGACCGGGTGCTCTACCTGTCGCGCTTCAAGATCATGAAGCTGCCCGAGGTGCGCCTGTTTTAAGGGCTTCCGGCTCTGCCTGACGGGCATCGATGATGCCACGGCGCACGGCGCGGGTTCGCGTGAATGTTTCATGCAGGATGTCGCCATCGCCCCGGCGAATGGCCTTCTGCAGATTGGTCAGGTCCTCGGTGAACCGCTGCAGCATTTCCAGAACGCCCTCGCGGTTGCTCAGGAAGATATCGCGCCACATCACGGGATCGGAGGCCGCAAGGCGCGTGAAGTCGCGAAAGCCCGAAGCCGAGAACTTGATGACCTCGGCCTGCATGTCCTGCTCCAGCTCGGTCGCGGTATGCACGATGGTGTAGGCAATCAGGTGCGGCAAATGCGAGGTGATCGCCAGCGTGCGGTCATGATGGGCGGGATCCATTTCCTCCACCTTAGATCCGCAGGCCTCCCATAGGGCACGTATGCGCGCAATCGCGGCAGGATCGGTACCCGGCACCGGCGTCAACACGCACCACCGCCCGCTGAATAACCCGGCGAACCCTGAACGCGGGCCCGAGTTTTCGGTACCCGCCAGAGGATGTCCCGGCACCAACTGAACATAGTCGGGCAGCAGCGGCTGCAGCGATTGGACAACCGACTCCTTGACCGATCCCACGTCGGTGACGATAGCGCCCGCTTTCAAATTGTGGGCGATGGCATGGCCAACCGCAGCGTAGGCGCCGACGGGCACGGCAAACACCACGAGGTCGGCGTCGTGCACGGCATCGGCGAGGTCGGTCGTGGCGCGTGACGCCAGTCCCAGTTCGATAACGGCGTCGCACGCGACCTGGCTCGCATCGCCGCAGACGATTTCGCCAACCAGGCCGTTTTCGGACAAGGCCCGCGCCAGCGACGATCCGATCAGGCCGAAGCCCAGGATAGCGGCGCGTTCGAACAGGGGTACGTTCATTCGGCCGGATTCTCGATTTGGAAGGCACGAACGCCATCGACAACCGCCTGCATGTCGGCCTCATCGCCGATGGTGATGCGCAGGCAGTCTGCCAGTCCGTACGCGCCCATCTGGCGCACCAGCACGCCACGCGCTTTCAGGAACAAGCGGACGTCTTCGGCATTATGCGGCGGGAACGACACGAGCAGGAAGTTGCCGAGGCTTGGGTAAGTGCGGTAACCCATCTGCTCCATCTGCCGTGCCAGCCAGGGCCGCATGCGGTTGTTGACCTCCACGGACCGCGCGACATGTTCTGCATCGCGCACGGCGGCAATCCCGGCGGCGATCGCGGCGGCGTTGACGTTGAAGGGATCGCGGGCGCGGTTCAGCACATCCACGACATGATCCGGCGCGTACGCCCAGCCCAGCCGCAGCGCCGCCAGCCCGTAGATCTTCGAAAATGTGCGCGTCATCACGACGTTGCTGAACTCGTTCACCAGCGACACACCCGCATCATAATCCGGATGGTCGGCGTACTCGGCATAAGCGGAGTCGAGGATCAGCAGAACGTGTGACGGAATGTGCGCATGCAGGTTCCGCAGTTCCGCCGCCGTCAGGAAACTGCCCGTCGGGTTGTTGGGGTTCGCCAGTACGATCACTTTTGTCGCGGGTGTAATCGCGCCGATGATGGCCTTGGGATCGGTCTTCAGATCCGCTTCGGGCGCGGACACAGGCTGGGCGCCCGCCAGCCGCGTCTGGATGGGGTACATCAGAAACCCGTGGCGGCTATGGATGACCTCGTCGCCCGGTCCGGCGTAGGAGCGGATCAACAGGCCCAGCAACTCGTCGGACCCTGCCCCGCAGACGATGCGGTCCATGGGCAAATCGAACACCGACCCAATCGCCTCGCGCAGGGCATGACTCGACCCATCCGGGTACCGGTGTAGATCGGGTGCGAGGGCCTTGTAGGCTTCCATCGCCTTTGGGCTGGGCCCCAGCGGATTTTCGTTGGACGCCAGGCGGTGCAGGCGGGCCGCTTCCGCCTTGGCCTCGCCGCCGATGTAGGGCTTGATATCGAGGATTGCGGCGTGGGGTTGCGGATGGGAATTCATGGGCTCGTCACTCGGTGTGGTAAGGTGTCGCGTATACGCCGATGCGCACGGCGTCGCCCAGCAGGGCGACGTCCTCCTGCGAGAGGAAGCCCGCGACTTCGACAAGCTGCCTGCCGTCCGCCGCCGCAACCGGGCGTGCGCCCCCTGGCAACTGCGCCGTAGAGCTGATCACCACAAGCGTTCTGTCATCGCCGGTCGACTCAAGCTCCAGATTCGCAACGATCAACGCTTCGTGATCCACGCGCCGCGTCAGGAACGGTATGGCGGAAACCACCCGCGGGCCGCCCTCGTGTTCCGCCAACCTCAGCCACCAGTTCGACAGGGTGGATGGCCATGGCAAGGCCGCCAGCACCGCCCCGTCAGCCAGAAGGGTGTTCAGCGCCACATCCTCGCTGGGCGACGTCCGGTAGATATAAGCGCCGCCAAAATGCCGCCGGGCGACGGCTTCCAGCAGCGGAGGCATGGTGATTGTCACATCACCCTGCATGGCGGCAAAGCTGCCCATTATCTCGCGCCACAGCCTGATCAGGGCGGATGCAGGGTAGGCTCCGTCGTTACGCGCCAGAAGCCGCCGCAGCACGATTACCTCCCTGCCCGGCCGCAGCGTGTTCCGGCCCGGAGGCTTTGCGGCGCGGATCCGACCGACCAAGGCGGCGCGGCGCATCAGCAGATCGTGCATCGAATCGTCGATGGCATCGATCTCTTGGCGCAGAAGATCAAGGGGTGATAAGGAGGACGGCATATCCCGCTATAACGCGATCCGACTTCGGGAGCAAAGACAACAATGGCGCAATGGCGTCCCCCTCCGCATGACAGATCGGGCAGCGAAGCCTATGCCGGCAAGGTGGCCCGCCTGGCGGTTGACGCCAAAATGCCACTGGATAATGGCAACGCCATCGGGCCGCTGGATATCGCGTACGAGACTTGGGGCACCCTGAACGACCAGCGATCGAACGCAATCCTGATCTGCCACGCCCTGACGGGCGACCAGTTCTGCGCGGGCACGCACCCCGTTACTAACAAGCCCGGCTGGTGGCCGACGATGATCGGCCCCGGCAAGCCCATTGATACCACCCGGTACTTCGTGATCTGCTCGAACGTGCTGGGCGGCTGCATGGGCAGTACGGGGCCGAAATCCGTCGATCCAGGAACCGGCGTCCCGTACGGCAGCCATTTCCCCGTAATCACCATTGCCGACATGGTGCGGGCGCAAAAGCTTCTGATCCATCACCTGGGCATCGCACGGCTGTTTGCGGTTGTCGGCGGATCGATGGGCGGCATGAACGCGCTACAATGGGCGGCGTCTTACCCGGATCACGTGATCAACGCCGTGATCATTGCCAGCGCCGCGCGGCACACGGCCCAGAACATCGCTTTCAACGAGGTCGGGCGGCAGGCGATCCTGTCCGATCCCGGCTGGGCGAACGGCGAGTACCTGTCGCGCGAGACAATGCCCCGTTCGGGTCTGGCCGTCGCCCGCATGGCGGCACACATTACCTATCTGTCCAAAGCCGCGCTGCAGCGCAAGTTCGGGCGCAACCTGCAGGACCGCGCCGCCTTCACCTACGGCTTCGAGGCCGATTTCCAGGTCGAAAGTTATCTCAGGCATCAGGGCAACAGCTTCGTCGAACGCTTCGACGCGAATTCCTATCTCTACATCACGCGTGCGGTTGATTATTTCGACCTCGCCGCCGACTATGACGGCAATCTGGGCAAGGCGTTTCCCGGCACCAAGGTCCGGTTCTGCATCGTCGCCTTCTCAAGCGACTGGCTATTCCCCCCCGAAGACTCGCGCGACCTCGTGATCGCATTGAACAGCGAGGGCGCGACCGTCAGCTTTGTCGAAATCGAGACCGACAAAGGCCACGACGCCTTCCTTCTGGACGAGCCCGAGTTTTACCGGGTCGTGTCCGGCTTTCTGGAAGGGTCGGCTCAGCAGCAGGGATTGTTCGGTCCGGTCGTGCCGCAGGGCAAGCTCAACCCCATCCGTCCCGATTTAAAGCTGATCGCCGACATGATCGAGCCCGGCACGCGGGTACTCGATGTCGGCTCGGGCGACGGGGCCCTGCTGTGCCACCTGACGGCGGAGCGGAACGTCGACGGACGCGGCCTGGAACTCAGCCGCGAAGGCGTGCGCCTGTCGGTGGCGAAAGGATTGTCGGTCATCCATGGCGATGCCAACCGCGACCTAGAGTTCTTCGGCGAAGGCGCCTTCGACTACGTGGTGCTGAGCCGCACGTTGCAATCTGTGCAAAAGCCGCGCGGGGTGCTGGAACAATTGATGCGCATCGGCCGTCGGGCCATTGTCTCGTTCGACAATTTCGGCTTCTGGCGCACCCGCTACAAGCTGATGATGACGGGCCGCAATCCCATATACGGAGAGAACGAACGCTGGTGGCATTCCGACGCCATCCATCCGTTTACCTTGAACGATTTCCTAGACCTTGCGCAATCGCTGGACATCCGCATCGAACACTGCCTGACGATCGACGGCGCGGGGAAAGTTAGTTCCGAAACCTACCCGCGCCCGCACGCCAACTTCATGGCGCGGGAGGCGGTGTTCCTGCTGTCGCATCCTCGCGGGTAGACCAGCCCGGCTGCGCCGGCATGAGCTGCGGCAGGTGCAAGCGGCGGTGGCGTCGCGCCAGGGCTCTTTCGACGGGCAGGCCGTAGACCTGCTTCGAGGCCTCGACCAGCGTCAACCCGTTCAACTTCGCGAACCATCCCGCACCGATCCGTTCGAGCAACGGGGAAGATGCCAGCAGAAACCGCGACTGCACAGGCGGCAGCCACAGGCAGCGCAGCGTACGTTCCGGTACGAACAGGTGGTCGCGCAACAATTGGCGTAGCTGCGTTGCGGAATACGGATTGCCGTGGCCGAAGGGCGTTGTCTCGAACCGAGCCCATAGCCCCCGGCGGTTCGGTACAGCAACGATAATGCGGCCGTTGGGCGACAGAACGCGCCACAACTCGCGCATGACCGGCTGCCGATTTTCGATCAATTCCAGCCCATGCACGATCAGGATGCGGTCGAAGGCGCAATCCCCGACGGGCAGTTCCTCCGTTTCCACGACGGTCGCGAGGTTCGGCCCGGACGATGGCCAGCGGGCCGCGCCACCCTGCGGCGGCAATGCGGAAAAAACCATTGATGTGCCGTCCAGCATCGGGTCGAGATATGGGGAACAAAATCCCAGTCCCAGCAGCGAAAGCCCAGACAGCGATGGCCAGGCCTCTGCGATCCTAGCGGTCAGGATACGCCTCGCCGCCTGCCCCAGTGGCGAGGCGTAGAAATCCCGGAAGTTCGTGAGGTCCGGCGTCATCGCAGCCGTTCACGCAGCGCGGCTACCAGGGGCCTGTCGGCAGGCGGCATTTGGTAGTCACACAACTG
>CALMVH010000080.1:2939-3278 GCA_937873165.1 uncultured Rhodospirillales bacterium | reverse complement strand
GCCCTGAAAAGCTGGACGCTGCTGTTGTCGATCCTGACCTTCAGCCTATCGCTGCTGGGCACCTTTCTCGTGCGGTCCGGTGTGCTGACCTCGGTGCACTCTTTCGCCAACGATCCCGAGCGAGGCATTTTCATGCTGGTGTTGCTGGCCGGTTCGGCAGGCGGTGGGCTGACCCTGTACGCGCTACGGGCTTCCACCCTCAAGATGGGCGGGCTGTTCCGGCCACTGAGCCGGGAAGGAGCCTTGGTTCTGAACAACCTGCTGCTGCTAACGGCAACGGCTACGGTTTTCACCGGCACGCTTTACCCGTTGTTCCTGAACGAGACCGAAGGTCATACC
>CALMVH010000080.1:0-2929 GCA_937873165.1 uncultured Rhodospirillales bacterium | reverse complement strand
CCTTATTTCAACAAAACCTTCATCCCCTTGATGGTGCCGCTGGTTGCAGCGCTGGCGATCGGACCGCTGATGCCCTGGAAGAAGGCCGATCTCGCGGGAGTCTTCCAGCGGCTGAAGCTTGCGGGGCTTGGCGTTGCGCTTGTGGTGGCCGCAGTCCTGGCGCTGAAAGGCGTCAAGCCAGCCCTGGCACCGCTGGGAATGGCAATGGCGGGGTGGTGTGTTTTCGGTGCGCTGGCCGAGCCTCTGACGCTCGGGCGTTCGGGGCTGCTGCGCTGGCCTCGGCGGAACTGGGGCCGGACCCTGGCGCATGCCGGGCTGGGGATCTGCATCGCCGGGATGACGGTATCTGCGCTGTGGATGCAGGAAAGTATCTCACTGATCCATCCGGGCGATACGACCTCTGTCGCCGGGTACACGCTGCTCTTCAAGGGGGTGATACCCGTCGCGGGTGAGAACTACACCGCGATTGAAGGCGACTTCCTCGTATCGCGTCATGGCCGTACGCTCGCCGACATGCACCCCCAGCGCCGGTTCTACCCGGTGCAGTCCCGCTTCACCACGCAGGCCGCGATCCGCACGGACTTGGCCGCCGACCTGTACGTGACCATCGGTGCCGTTGACGCGCACGATCCGTCGGCTTACGTCACGCGCATCTATCATCATCCGCTGGTGCCATGGATATGGATGGGCGCGTTGATGATGATGGCCGGCGGAGTTGTGTCACTGCCAGGGCGTCGCCATACCATGCCGGATCTGTTAGTCGATCCTGGCCAGAGAGTCATGGAATGAAGCGTTTTTTCGTTTGGATGCCGCTGGCGATTTTCGTGGGGCTGACCGGCCTGCTGGGCGAGGTGCTGGCGAGCGGCCGCGATCCGTCAACCATCGCGACCCCGCTGATGGGTGAAACCGCTCCCGACCTCGATATAGCGGCCTTCAACCAGCCCGGCAGGCACGTCACGGGCGACGACCTGCGAGGCAAGCCGCAGCTGGTAAATTTCTTTGCGTCTTGGTGCGGTCCGTGCGCGGCCGAAAACAAGCTGCTGATGCAGATGGCGGAGGATCAGCACATCCGCATTGTCGGGATCGCGATGAAGGATGATGCCGACGCCTTGCAGGGTTACCTTGACAAACGCGGCAATCCCTATGCCTTGATCGGGCTCGACGAAAGCGGCCATACCGCGATCGACTGGGGTGTGTCCGGTGTTCCCGAGACTTTCTTGGTCGACGGCAAGGGCACCATCCTCGAACGCCATGTAGGCCAGCTTGACGGCGAGGAAGGACGGCACCTGATCGAGCGCCTGAAGGATGCTTCTTAGAATCTCGGCGGTGGTGGTCCTATGCAGCCTTGCGGCGGCGCAAGCGGTCGAACCGCGTGAAATGCTGGCCAATCCCGTGCAGGAAGCGCGCGCCCGCACCATCAGCCAGGAACTGCGCTGCGTCGTTTGCCAGAACGAGAGCGTCGATACTTCGGAGGCCGGCATCGCGCACGACATGCGCGTGCTGATCCGCCAGCGTGTCGAAGCCGGCGACAGCGACAGGCAGATCATCGGGTATCTCCGCAGCCGCTACGGCGACTTTGTTCTGCTTCAGCCTCCGTTGGAAGGTCGCACCCTGTTGTTGTGGGCTGCGCCGGCCATCGCGCTAGGAGCCGGCAGTGTTCTGGTGACCCTGTCCTTGCGTTATCCCCGGCGGCGGACCCGTTCGACGCAGGGCCGCACCGAACGGCCGCGTTAAGCCGCGTGGGTCCGTCAGGCCTTCCCGCAAGTCAAATCGTGTTCTGGATCGCGGCTGCGGGCCTGACGGCCCTCGTTACGGCTTTTCTGGTGCGCCCTATCCGGATGGGACCCGGATCGTCTCGTCGGCTGGCCTGGACAATCACCGGGTTTGTCCCGCTGGTATCCTTCGGCCTATACGCGCTGTTGGGGCAGCCGCAGTTGACGGCATGGCGTACAACGCCTGTGCTGCCGCCATTCATCGCGGGCGCGGTCGACAAGCTGGGTGAAGAAACTGCTCGTCACCCCGACGACGCCGCAGCCTGGATTTTACTGGGTGACGTAAACCGCAGGGCGCAGCGTTTCGCAAACGCCGAGGCTGCTTATCGGCGCGCACTGGCGCTCCAGCCCCGCGATGCAGGCCTGAAGTTGTCGCTTGCGGAAACGATGCTGGCGCAGGATGGCGGAAAGGTCACGATGCCGATTCTCGGACTTCTGTCAGCCTCGCCCAAAGATCTTGTTTCGCGATATTACCAGGCAATGGCCCGGTCCCAGGCGGCGGATTGGGAAGGCGCGCTGACGGACTGGCAAGCGTTGCGAGTCGACCTTTCTCCGGACTCTCCCCTGCTGCCGTCGGTGAACGCCCGTATCCTTCAGGCCCAGCGCGTGACGGGGGCGATCGAGGATCGATGATGTTGACAGGGTAAGCCCTGGGAGTCACTGTCCTTGCCTGTCATACGGAGGCAGTTTGTGATCGCGCCTGACACCAAGCACCTGATCCTGATGGCTTCACCCGACCTGCACAACCCTTCGCAGACCAACTTGCAGGCTGTCGCCTTGCTGCGCGAGCGGATCGATCCCGAGCTTCTCCAGCAGGTTTCCATCCGGCTGGCGCCGAGGCTTCCGGGTCCGCTGGCAGCGGCCAAAACATTCTTGGGCGATGGCAAAACCTTGGCTCTGGTACGTCATCCCAACGCCGAGAGATTCGATGCCGCCTACATGCGCGGGTTTCTGAGTAGGATACCGTCCGAAAGTCAAACCGCCGTGCTCGCGGTCGTTCCCGCCGATCGGTTGCGGAGCATCGCCGTCGACCTGACGCGCAAGGACAAGCGGCGGGACATATCGAACATCTGGGCAGGTCTGCGGGATCCCGCCGATCCGGGCACCGGCATCGTCCTTTGCCACAAGGGTCCCTGGGCCAGCCTGGCCGCCAACAC
>CALMVH010000079.1:1434-3534 GCA_937873165.1 uncultured Rhodospirillales bacterium | reverse complement strand
GGTGCCCCGGCTTCGGTCCATCTTCACTATCTGGAACGGCGGGGGCGTGCCCATCAGCGGGCCGACATCACGCACGGGACGAATATCGACCTGGCTGCCGGGCAGGAAGGCAATGGCGCCGTTCAGGTCAACCGTGAACCCGCCCTTGACGCGTCCGAATATGATCCCGGTCACGCGCTCCTGCTTCTCGTGCGTGCGTTCGAGGACCTGCCAAGCTTCTTCCCGCTTCGCCTTCTCGCGGCTCAGCACCGCCTCGCCGTTCTTGTCTTCCAGGCGTTCGACGAACACCTCGACCGTATCGCCGACCTTGACGTTTGATGGCTGGCCCGGCACGCCGAACTCGCGCAGCATGACGCGGCCTTCGGATTTTAACCCGACATCGACCATGGCGGCGTCGTTATCGATGCTGACGACCACGCCGCGAACGACCGATCCCTCGAAACTCTGCTGCGAGCCAAAAGCTTCTTCCAGCAGGGAGGCGAAGCTTTCTCCGCCCATGTCGTTGGCCTTGGTGGCGTCGTTCGTGACTCTAGCGGCGGTAGTGGCTCGTGCCATTCAAAATCCTTTTCCAAATCTCGTTCGAACCTGTGTGGTCCGAGGGTTATGGCGCATGCGGATTGCACGCGCCGGGTTTCATGTCCTGCCTAACCTGCCCGTCCCAGCACCGGCTCCACCAGACTTATCGCATGCGCAAAAGCCGAGTCGGCGTCCAGACTGGTAAAGTCAAGCAAAAATGCGCCGTCAGCCGGCTTCAAGGGGGCTATCGCCCGCTGGCTGTCGCGCGCATCACGCTGTTTCAGGTCGTCCAGGACCGACTCATAGATAACCGTGAATCCCCGGCCTTGCAACTCCTTCCATCGCCGCGTGGCGCGTACCTCGACATCGGCCGTCACGAACAGTTTCGCAGCTGCGTCGGGGCACACCACCGTACCGATGTCGCGTCCGTCCAATACCGCTCCCGCGCCTGAGGGCGGGTTTGCCGCAAAATCTCGCTGAAGCCGCAGAAGCGCCGCGCGCACGGCAGGAACCGCCGCGACCTTGCTGGCGGCAACGGCCGCCGTATCGAGGCGCAGCCGTGGGTCGGTTAGGTCCGGAGCATGGCCCAGCGCGCTTGCGGCCGCCGAGGCGGCATTCGCGTCAAGGGGATCCGCGCCCCCGTCCAAAACCGCCAGCCCCACGGCGCGGTACAGCAGCCCTGTATCCAGCCAGTCGAAACCATAAGCCGTGGCAAGGCGCCGGGCCAGCGTACCCTTGCCGCTGGCGGTCGGTCCATCGATGGCAATCACGGGCACGCTCATATCATGGGCTTTCGACATTAGTTTTTGACAAGTCACGCCGGGCATGGCACACGGCGGCCTTATTTATCGATTATACGAGCATGGAGTGAACGCGTGAGCAATCCTGACTGGGGCATGAAACGCATCTGCCCGAATTGCGGAACGCGCTATTACGATTTCCAGAAGGATCCGCCCGCCTGCCCGGTTTGCGCAACGGTCTACGATCCGGAAGCGTTGCTGAAATCACGCCGCAGCAAGGCGCTGCCGGTCGACGACACGCCGAAGCCCCGCAAGAAGGCCGCCGCCGCCGTGGTCGAGGACGTGCTGGAGAATCCGGCGGACGTTGGACCCGACCTCGACGACGAGGAGGCGGCTGAAGGCGAAGCCGCCGAGGGCGATGCCGCCGAGGACGACGACACCCTGCTGGACGATGGCGACGACGACCTGGATGACGAGATCGAGGAAGTCGATGTCGACGATGGTGAGGAAGAGCCTTGACGGCAGCGTAGAACCGCTTAAAAACCTTTTACCGCGCGGCCGACAAAGCCGCACGGTTTGCGAAGCAGCGTCCCGCCTGCTTCGTGCGCGTGGGGTCATAGCTCAGCTGGGAGAGCGCTACAATGGCATTGTAGAGGTCCACGGTTCGATCCCGTGTGGCTCCACCAAATCACCTTACTGCTTCTAGAACCGTGGGTGTGCGTCTTGCGAGACGAAGCATCCAATCAAGACCCTTGCGGCGAGAGAGTCGTTCGCGGCGAGTGGCGCAAGGGGTCAGGCGTCGCAAATCCAATGCTAAGGTTGGAATGCCACGACACCCTAGACC
>CALMVH010000079.1:0-1424 GCA_937873165.1 uncultured Rhodospirillales bacterium | reverse complement strand
ACGATTGCAGCCTTGTGGCGCTGTCCACACTTGAACCGCTAAAAACCTACTCAGCCGGAAACCTGGCTATATCGGGCGCATCAGCGATAAAAGGAACATGCGTCCGTGACGAGGGCGGCACGGGTAAGTCCGAAATCGCTCTGACCAGAGATGTTCGAGCGGCTTCCTGGACTGTCAAAGTGCCGGCAATCCCTAGAGCAAGGCCCGTGAGCAACACGAGCGCGGGACTGCGGCTTGTGCCACCAGCCACTCGATTAGCAAGGGGAAGAAGGCGGGATACCGGATGGTTTGGAGAAAACTTTTCCATAACGGATGATCCCATTCCTGAGATCATCCGTCGAATAAAAAAGCCCATATCGATTTGTGGCAGCCGCCCTGCGTCGGCCGGTTACTTCCGGCGCAAAGCTTTCTTTGCTTTGCGGCGAAGAGCCCAAGATACCGTCTTGATCGCCAGCTTCGGCCTGGCGCCGACCAGCAGACCAGCCACCGCGACCGCTGCCAGCGCGGACACCTTGTTCTCTGCAAAATAGTCCTGCATTATTGCCTGAACGTCTGCTTTGCTCTCCATGGCACCCGCCTGTGCGGCGGATGTTTTGCGGTTTGAGGGCTTGAAGAGCTTGCGGGTGGGCAGTGCGAACTTTGCCTCCCGATCGTGACGATCCTCGATACGCTTTGCCACTGCGTGGACGATCACCGTGCCAATGCAGATCAACACGCAGAAACCGAACAGGATGGTTGCCGCGGTCTGCGGATCATAAGCTCGGGCAAGGCCCAGAAATACCATCAGGAACAGGCAGATCAGTGCCAGCAATCCGAAAATTGCCAGCACTACCCCCGTGACAACACTCAGCAACAGCCGAGCCTTGAGCCGACGGATCCGCGGCTGGACGTAAACCTCGTTTACGGTCTTGTAGGCTTCATCCAGCATCGGAGTCATCGGTAGAACAGCCGCCCCAGGATGACACCTGCCCCGAAGGCCACAAGGATGCTGGTCAATGGACGATCCTCGATCTCCGCCGCGAGGTCTTCCAGCTGGGCGCGGCTCTTGTACCGCGCGGACTCGGTCAACTGATCGAACCGCTGCTTGCCGTCGTTGAACTTGGCGCGGACAGTTTCTGTCGCGTAACCCTGCACAGAGTCTTTCAACGCGGTAATATCCGAGCGAACCTTGGTGAAATCATCTTTCAAGGTATCGAATTCACCTTCTAGATTGCGTGTCATATGCTGTTCCCTTCTTTGTGGATTGATCCTCCGGAAAAGACCGGTTGAGATCCTTGTCGTGCTTCATGGACTGCTTGGCAGCCTCGCCCGCGGCACCTTGCCCCCCGTCATGACTATCCTTCATCGGCTTTTCGACCGGGTGCGGCACGTTGTCGGCTGTCTTGTCGGCAGGCATGAAACCCCTTTTCAGATGTCCTACTAAC
>CALMVH010000078.1:331-7952 GCA_937873165.1 uncultured Rhodospirillales bacterium | reverse complement strand
GGTCTATCGGCTGGGCCCGTCCAGGGCAAAGCCGAAATGGCGGTGGGTCACGCCGGGCGCAATGGTGACCACCATCCTGTGGATGGGCGGCTCGGCGGTGTTCTCCGTTTACGTCTCGCGCTTCGGATCGTACGACAAGACCTACGGGTCGCTGGGCGCGGTAATCGTGCTCCTGATGTGGCTGTATATTTCCGGTTACCTCGTCCTGATCGGGGCGGAGGTGAACGCCGAGTCCGAACGGCAGACGACCAAGGATACAGATGAGGGCGGCGACAAACCGGCAGGCGAACGCGGCGCGGCGGAAGCGGATGCGCAACTTGCCACCAGCTAGACGCTGGAAAAACAATCCATTCCGTGACTTCGGGCACGATTTGCAGTAAACAGGGTCTTTCGACAGTGGAGTTCCGCATCCCATGGATGGAATGGTCTTTGATCACGACTCGGGTGACGATGACGAGATAGGCCATCTCCACACCGGCAGTTTCACGTCCAGCGACCGCGCGGCCTCGGAGGATGAGGAACACGACGGAGACGAGGAAAAGGGCAAGGGCAAGCAGTCCGGGGGCATCTTCGGCGACGAGGGCGGTGTTTTCTTCGATGAAGCGGATGGCTTCGATCCGACGGACCTGCAGGGCCTGCCCTACTACGATTTCGTATCCGCCCGCCGCAAGGGCTTGCCGTTACGCCGCCGGATGAACGATCAGGCGGAACAGTACCTTCGCACGTTCATTGATGATGCCGACCTTCGCGATCATGTCTACGAGGTGGCGTCCTCCAGCGAACATGGCTATCCCACGCTGCTGATGGACACGGGGCACATCGTGCAGTTCCATCTTTACGCCAACGACTTGCAGCGCGTGCGGGTGTCGCGCGACATCGATCCCGAGATCGGCGTGCGCATGGCGATGAAAGCCTTTGCCGCCGCTGGCAAGAGCCTCGACCCGAAAGACGTGAAGTTCGGCAATTCGCCCGACTTCGAGGCCCGCATGAAACCGATATGGGTCGCGGAGTACAAGCGCATCCAGGGCGGCGCAGGACGCAAGCCGCATATCGACATACCCCGTTCGTCCTCGCGCGCGAAAAGCGACTCCGTCGTTCGCCGCGCGCCCAAGGTCGGGCTTTAGACGACCTTACTTTTTCCCAACTGCGGCAGTGTTCGGCAGGAACTCGGCAATCTTGTCTTCCTTGTTGCCGCAAGTCGGCTGCCCAAAGCCGCTGGCGCTTTTGCCCGTGACCGCATTGATATCGTAGATAATCGCGTCGTTCCCCTTGGGGCTGGGGCCGGCCGGCACATGGTCCATGTTCAGCGCGTGCCGCGTACGCCAGGCGATGTTGTGATCGGCGCACGACGTATTGCCGCTCGCCCCCAGGGCGCCCACAAGCGTGCCGCTGGCGTTGTAGAGCGCCAATCCGCCTCCGAACACGATGATGCCGCCTGGGCGCTTGCCGATCAGGGGATCATTCTGGCTTCCGTAAGTCGCGGGATCGCCGGCCTGTAGATCGTGAGGCTCGACGGGGTTCGACAGGCCGACGCCGTACAGGTACCCGCCGGGCTGCGACCCGGCATAAAGGTTGGCGGTAGACAGCGCATATTTCGGCAGGCTCATCGCGTTGGCGGTGTTGGCTTTCTCCACCGCGATGGCGCGGCTGGCGGGCCACTGGTCACCCACATCCTTGCCGGTAAAAGCAACAGCGCAGACCTGGCCGGTCCGGTCGACCACCGCGCCCCACATATCGGTCGGCAATCCGCCATTATCCGCATTGCGCGCGCCCATCAATGCCTTCTTCAGGGTGGCATAGTCCGGCAGGCCCTGGCACTGCGTGGCGGCGCGTGCAGTCGAGCAATCGATCAGGGCAATGAATGAAGCGGCAAGCAGACGGCCATATTTTGGCATTTCCGGGGTTCCTTCAGTAAGCCTGCGATTACAACCCGAAAACGTCGAAACTGTTCATAACAAAAGCCGCGGCAGGCCGGCCGCGGCTTTTGGCTTGCACAAGCGCGGGTTTACTTGACGTCGAGCAGCTGTACCGTGAACAGCAAGGTGGCATTTGGCGGAATGACGGGCGGCGCGCCGCGATCGCCGTAGCCCAGATCGGCAGGGATCTTCAGCAGGCGCGTACCGCCGACCTTCATGCCCATCACGCCCTCGTCCCAGCCTTTGATGACCTCGCCCTCGCCGATGTGGAACGCGAACGGCCGACCGCGATCGAGCGAGGAGTCGAATTTATCACCGTTGGTCAGCGTGCCGGTATAGTGCACCGTCACCATCTGCCCCGTGTGCGGGGTGGCGCCGGTTCCCACCACCGTGTCGGTATATTCCAGCCCGGACGGCAGCTTGGTCTGGTAATTGGGCCCGTTGGGAAGCGTTTGGGGATCGGCGGAGTTGTCGGATTGAACATCGGGCACCTGGGCGCTGGCCGCCAGCGGCACCGCAAGACCCAGCATGATAAGCAGTTTGCGCAGCATCGTTTTCTCCGGAAAAAGGTTTGGTGACGGTACACATTTTGCGAGAAGGGTCAACGTGCACCTTTTCGAAAGAGCCCGGGCGGCCTATGTGGCACAGATCCGCAACCAGGAAGAAACGATGACCACTGTTAACGCCTTTGCAGCCCCCAGCGCCGACGCGCCCCTGAGCGGCACCACCATCGATCGCCGCGAACCCGGTCCGAGCGATGTCGAAATCGAGATCGCCTATTGCGGCGTCTGCCACTCGGACCTGCACACTGCCCGCAACGAATGGAACGGCACGACCTACCCCGTCGTTCCCGGACACGAGATCGTCGGCAAGGTCACGCGCGTCGGCGCGGACGTCACGAAGGTAAAGGCAGGCGAGCTTGCCGGCGTCGGCTGCATGGTCGATTCCTGCCGTACTTGCGAGCCGTGCTGTGAGCACGAGGAGCAGTTCTGCGAGCAGGGCTGTACCTTTACCTATAACAGCCCCGACAAGAACGGCGATGGCCAGACCTACGGCGGCTACTCGCAACGCGTGGTGGTTGATGAGGCTTTCGTGCTAAAGGTTTCCGACAAGCTGGATCTGGCCGGCGTCGCGCCGCTGCTGTGCGCCGGTATCACAACCTACTCGCCCCTGCGGCACTGGAACGTCGGCAAGGGCCAGAAGGTCGGCATTGTTGGTTTGGGCGGCCTTGGCCACATGGGGGTCAAGTTTGCCCATGCTTTTGGCGCCCATACCGTACTGTTCACGACCTCGCCCGGTAAAACGGAAGACGCGAAGCGCCTGGGCGCCAACGAGGTAGTCGTGTCAAAGGATGCCGAGGAGATGGCAAAGCACGCCAACAGCTTCGATTTCATCCTGGATACGGTATCCGCCGAGCACGACTACAATGCCTACCTCGCATTGTTGAAGCGCAACGGCAGCATGGTTCTGGTGGGCGTTCCCGAGGTCCCTGCCCCCGTCGCGGCGGGGTCGCTGATCTTCGGGCGCAAGCACCTGGCGGGATCGCTGATCGGTGGCATCAAGGAAACCCAGGAGATGCTGGATTTCTGCGCCGAGCACGGCATCGTCTCAGACATTGAAATGATCCCGATCCAGGATATCAACAAAGCCTACGAGCGCATGCTGAAGAGCGACGTCAAGTACCGCTTCGTGATCGACTCAAAGTCACTGGCGGAAGCCGCCTGACAATAAGCCAAAGACGTCATCCTGCTCTGCCCGGTTGACGTCTTCGGCTCGTCACTTCAGTGCATCAGGTGGTATCGGAGGCGCTGCCACCACTGCCGCTTTGTATATTGACCATCGAAGCGTGAGGATTCCGGGCACCAGATATAATAGGTAGCTCCCATTACTGCGCCGATCAGCAGGCTGCCGCCGATGATTGCCCCTAGCTTCATCATGTCTGGAGATACCGGGCAACAGGCTTTCCAGTCACCGCTCTTGTTCTGGCGTTCGGTTTCGTCGTTGATCATTCATAGTCTCCCTGAGAGCGGAACTGTCCGGGAGCCGACCGAGTTCCACGATACGTAAATACCTGGCGAGGGGGATGACGACATGGACGTACGCGCAGCAGTCGCCTGGGAAGCCGGCCAGAAGCTGACCATCGAGACGGTGCAATTGGAAGGCCCGCGTGGCAGCGAGGTGCTGGTTGAGATTAAGGCAACGGGCCTATGCCACACCGACAAGTATACCTTGTCCGGCCTGGACTCCGAGGGCCTGTTTCCTTCAATCCTCGGCCATGAGGGCGCGGGAGTCGTGTTGGATGTCGGGCCGGACGTGCGCGGCCTGAAAAAAGGGGACCACGTCATCCCGCTTTACACGCCCGAGTGCCGCGAATGCAAATCCTGCCTCTCGCTGCAGACGAATTTATGCACCTCGATCCGGTCGACACAGGGGAGCGGCGTCATGCCCGATGGCACAAGCCGGTTCTCGATCGGCGGCAAGCCGATCATGCATTACATGGGCTGCTCGACTTTTGCGAACTACACCGTGCTGCCTGAGATCGCGCTGGCGAAGGTGCGCGAAGACGCGCCGTTCGACAAGATCTGCTATATCGGCTGCGGCGTGACGACCGGCATCGGCGCGGTGATCTACACCGCCAAGGTCGAACCCGGGGCGAATGTGGTGGTGTTCGGCCTAGGCGGCATCGGCCTGAACGTGATCCAGGCTGCCCGCATGGCCGGTGCCGACATGATCGTGGGCGTCGATATCAATTCCGGTCGCGAAGAAATGGCGCGGCGGTTCGGCATGACGCACTTCGTCAACCCGAACGATACCGCAGACCTCGTGCCGCATCTCGTGGAACTGACGAAGGGTGGCGCGGACTACAGTTTCGAATGTGTCGGCAACCCGACCCTGATGCGCCAGGCCCTGGAATGCTGCCATCGCGGCTGGGGCGTTTCCGTTATCATCGGCGTGGCACCCGCAGGGCAGGAAATCTCTACCCGACCCTTTCAGCTGGTAACCGGCCGGGTGTGGAAAGGATCGGCATTCGGGGGCGCGCGAGGCCGCACGGACGTGCCGAAGATAGTCGACTGGTACATGGAGGGCAAGATCGAAATCGACAGCCTGATTACCCACACCATGCCGCTGGACCGGATCAATGAGGGGTTCGACCTGATGGCGAAGGGCGAATCCATCCGCAGCGTGGTCGTGTATTGACAGCGGTGCAGACGATCAGCGAACAGGCGTGCTTCGGCGGCACCGCCGGATTCTACAAGCATGCCTCGCGCGAGACCGGCACCGACATGCGCTTCGGACTGTTCCTGCCGCCCCAGGTCAGAAACGGAACCGTGCCGGCGCTTTACTTCCTGGCCGGCCTGACCTGCACCGAAGAAACTTTCCTGACAAAGGGCGCTGCCCTGCGACTGGCCGCGGAACTGGGCCTGGCACTGGTCGCGCCCGATACCAGCCCGCGTGGACTGAACCTGCCGGGTGAAACCGACGACTGGGATTTCGGCGCGGGGGCTGGATTTTACGTGGACGCGACGCAGGCGCCCTGGGCTGCGCATTATCGCATGTATTCGTACGTGAACCGCGAATTGCCTGATCTGGTGCAGGCGCGCTTCCCGGTATCCGAACGGCGCGGCATCAGCGGACACTCGATGGGCGGACACGGCGCCCTGGTCTTGGCGCTGGGCGAATCGTCGCGCTGGCACTCGGTTTCAGCCCTCGCGCCCATCTGCAATCCGTGCGCTGTTCCGTGGGGCCAAAAAGCGTTTGGCGCATATCTCGGACCCGATCAAAGCGGCTGGGAAGCCTACGATGCCAGCCGATTGGTGCAAACAAGTACTTTTCAGGGCTCGATCCTGGTCGATCAGGGGGCCAGCGACAAGTTCCTGGAAACACAGCTGCGTCCCGAAACCTTGCGCAAGGCCGGGGACGCATCCGGTCGGACTGTGCAGCTGCGGCTCCAGGCCGGCTACGACCATTCCTACTGGTTCGTGCAGAGTTTCATCGGCGACCACCTGCGGCATCACAGCCGCGCGCTTTTCGGTTCGGCGATGCCTGAGGGCTACTGAACGCCGGTAGCCTCGCCGGACGGGTTTGATGAATGCACGGTAACCGTGGCCTCGATTTTCCCGGCGTTCTGGAAAACAAGCATGATTGGGAACTCGTCGCCTTGTTGCAGGCGCTTCGTCAATCCGGTCAGCACGATGCAATACCCATTCGGAGCCAGCACGAGCGGTATCCCATGCTCCACATCGATCCCCGGTACATCCTGCCTTTTCGCGATGCCAAGCGGCGCACCGTCGCGATGCAGCCCGGCGCCCGCTGCGATGGGCGTTGTGGCAGCCAGAAGGCGGTCATCGGCGGAAAGGTCTGTTATAGTCAAATAGACGCTTCCGCTTGAAACATTGGCAGCCGTAGGCCGCGCCCAGGCTCCAGAAATAGTAAGGGCAGGCTGGTCCGCCCGGACGTTTTCCACCTGACCAATGACGCAAAGAGCGAGAACCGCAAGCGACTTCATACAGATTCCCCGTGTTTTGTTCCTGGCTTGCATGAGGACGCCCGGGATGGTTAAAGGTTTTTTAGCCGCTTTCATTAATAACTGCGGTGGTCCCATCACGAAAGCGGCCCATGGACGCTTCTGCCACGTCTAACGTTCCTTCCGCACCTTCGCTCGACACAGGCCTTGCGTGTTTCGTGCTGATGCTGCGCCGCCTGGGTATTCCCGCCAGCGATGCCGATATCGGCCATCGCTTCGCGCTGAATGCACCCATGGGCGTCGAGCAGATGCTGCGGGCCGCTAAATCGTTCGAACTGAAGGCCCGGTCGGTTCAGACCGTTCCCGACCGGCTGAGGACCATCCCCCTGCCCGCTATTGCACCGATGGCGGATGGACGCTTCGTGATCCTGGCGCAGTTGATGGATGGCGACCGCGTGCTGCTGCTGGACCCGGTGAAAGGGACGGTAACCCTGCCGCTGGCCGAGTTTTCGGACCTTTGGAGCGGTTCGCTGGTGCTGCTGGCAAAGCGCGCGACGCTGTCCGACCTCGGCCGCCAGTTCAACATCGCGTGGTTCCTGCCCGCGCTCTACAAGTACCGCCGCCTGCTGGGCGAAGTGTTGCTGGCATCGTTCTTCATCCAGCTACTAGGATTGGTCAGCCCGATCTTCTTCCAGCTCGTGATCGACAAGGTGCTGGTGCACCGCGGTGTCTCGACACTCGACGTGCTGGTGATCGGGTTGCTGATCGTTTCGGCGTTCGAGGTCATCTTGGGCGCCCTGCGGACGTATATCTTCTCACACACCACCAACCGCGTGGATGTGGAACTGGGCGCGCGGTTGTTCCGGCATCTGCTGCAATTGCCCATGGCTTATTTCCAGTCGCGCCGGGTCGGCGATTCCGTTGCCCGGGTTCGCGAACTGGAAAACATCCGCAGTTTCCTGACCGGCTCGGCCCTGACGCTGGTGATCGACCTACTGTTCACCGGCGTCTTCATCGCGGTGATGTTCGTTTATTCCAGCCTCCTGACATGGGTCGTGATCGCTTCCCTGCCGGTTTATGCCGCCATCAGTATCGGCGTCAGCCCCGCGTTCCGCCGCCGCGTGGACGAAAAGTTCAGGCGGGGTGCGGTGAACCAGGGTTTCCTGGTCGAGTCGATTACCGGCATCGAAACCATAAAGGCGATGGCCGTCGAACCGCAGATGCAAGCGCGCTGGGAAGA
>CALMVH010000078.1:0-321 GCA_937873165.1 uncultured Rhodospirillales bacterium | reverse complement strand
CGCGTCGCAGGCCGTGCAGTTCGTGAACAAGGCGGCCTTGGCGGCAATCCTGTATTTCGGCGCGAAGGCAGTCATCGGCGGCGACATGACCGTCGGCCAGCTCGTCGCCTTCAACATGCTGGCGCAGCGCGTGTCCAGCCCTGTCCTGCGCATCGCGCAGATGTGGCAAGACTTCCAGCAGACCCGCATCTCCATCGCGCGCCTGGGCGATATCCTGAATGCCCCGCGCGAGGCTGCCATGTCGTCGGCGCGCGCCGCCCCGCCCCCCAACCCGGGGGGGGTAGGCGTGGAACCCGCCCCCGGGCCCGCCCCCCCCCCCCC
>CALMVH010000077.1:3555-3945 GCA_937873165.1 uncultured Rhodospirillales bacterium | reverse complement strand
CGCCCCCTGCCGGGGCGAGTCGAGTTGCGCCGTGGGATCGGTGTCGCGGCGGCCCTCCGACACCAGAAACCGGAAAAACTGGCGGAAGGCCGAGAGGCGGCGCGCCATCGACCGCGCGGCCGCGCCGGACTTTCCCCCTGACAGGTAGCGGCGCAGGTCGTCGGTAGCGGCGTGGCGCAGGCGTATGCCCCCCGTCGCCAGAGAGCCGGCAAGGTGGTCGAGGTCCCGGCGGTAGCTCTCGATGGTGTTGCTGGCCGATCCACGCTCGGCGCGCATCATGTCGAGAAACGAATCGATATCCTCGTCCGGAACGGCACGGGCGGCGGGTTTACGTCCGCGCCGTGCGGCCATCTTAGCGAACCGGAACCAAGGTGACCGGCGCGAGACCTT
>CALMVH010000077.1:0-3545 GCA_937873165.1 uncultured Rhodospirillales bacterium | reverse complement strand
CCTTCGCCTGGCTGCGCATCCCGACATGCCACAATGCCCCGACCGCGTGGTTCAGGTTCAAGGGATGAGCGTGTCCCGGCCCGTCCTTCAGGCTGAGCGCTACCAGGATCACGACCTCGCCGCGCGAATAGGCCTGGGCCGCCTCCGACATCGCGGCGCTGATGCCCATCGACCCCATGATCGAGGATTCATCGTCCGGCTTGCCGATCGTCAGGCCCCACAGGCTGCCCGGAACAGATTCGCCCAGCCCCGCGCAGGCCGACAGCACCCGCTCGACGCGGCGCTGCCCGTTATCCTTGTCGGAGGCGATGGTGCGCTCCGCCCATTGCTGCAGTTCCTGGGACGAGTTCGCCGAGCTGAAATCGTCGAACGCGATGTGCGCCAGCGGCCAGACAGGCTGGAATGTGCCTGCCTGCCGCGCGATCTCATACCAGCGGCCCGCAGCCGGAACATCGCCTTCGATGAACAAACCACGCGCCGCCGCCGCCGCAAGGCTGGACCGGTCGGTGGTCATCGTCAGCTGTTTCAAGTACTCGACGCGGGCAAGAAAGGGCACGTCGCCCCATTGCGCATCCGTGGTCAGCATGCGCGTCGCGAGCTGCACCCGCCCCTGGTCATCTTTCGACGCGTCTATCTGGTGCACCAGCGCCGCGTCGCGGTGCGCGGCCTCCGCCATCGATCCGGTCACGTCGCCGTGCGCGATGCTTGGATCGCTTCCGGCGGCATCCTGCGCCCCGGGCAATCGGAGCAACTGCAGCATCTCGTTCGGTCCCAGCGCGCTTTGCACAGCGGCGGCGTATCCGGCTTCGACGCGCGTCGGCGCGGGATTGGCGTCGTTGCGTGAAATGCCGCCCAGGGTCAAGACATCGTCGCCCCGGATCAGAGAGGCAGGATCGGCACCATGGCCGACACGCACAAGCGCCACGTTCAGCGGCGTGGGATTGCCGGACAGCGACGGCGCCTGTCCTGCTATGGCGCTGCGGGCCGCTTCGGCAAAGCCGGGATCGGCGGCATCGCTGGAAAGCGCGGCAGCATCGGCCTCCGCCTTATCGCGCTGCGCGATCTGGAGGTCGCACACAACCATGCCACGCTTCCAGTATGCGTCGCTGGACCGGCCGGCATAGCTACGCACGTCAAGGCAGGCATCTTCCAGCCGGTCGGCTGAAAACTCGCCATCGGCGACCGCCCTGGCGGCTTGCTCCGTCGCCTGCGATGGCGGCACCGTGCGCAGCAACGCACCCGCGTCCGCGGCATCGCCTATCTTCAGTAATGCATTCACCCGGGCAATCGCGAACTCCTCCGGGGTCACGTCGGCGGGGGCCGCTGCCTTGCTCAACAGCGTGCGACGCAGCAATTCGTGCGTCGAAGGCGACAAAACCGTTTCGGGCAGCAGCTGCAAAAAGCCCTCGACCTGTTTCCCACTGGCTTTGGCCCACAAGTCAGAGGGATAACCGCCGGACGCCGGGTTCAACGTTCCATACTCCGCGGCCGTCTGTGCGCCTGCGCCGGACCACACGCTTGCCAGCAACAGGGCGGGAACCAGGGTTCGGGCTACAACATTCATTTCGGCATCTTATCGTCGGCCACGGGTTTCTCGATTTTTCCGGACGGCGCCGGAACGGGGGCAGTGGCGAGGAAGATCGCGCCGCCAACCAGGACCAGCAACACAACCCCCACCAAGATCACAACGGCTTTTTTCATGAATGGGCGACCCGGCTGTTGGCGCATTCCAGAAACAATTCTAGTCTGCGGCATGACGATTCCGCCGCCAAAAGGCAATGATAATATCGAAGACGGGGAAAAATACGTCCTGTCCCGCACGGTCGTGCTGATCGGCCTGATGGGCGCAGGCAAGACCCACGTGGGCCGCCGGCTGGCGAGATTGTTGAACGTGCCGTTCTTCGACAGCGACCACGAGGTGGAGCAAGCCGCGGGAATGAGCGTGTCCGATATCTTCGAAACCCTGGGAGAAACGGCGTTCCGGGATGCCGAACGGCGGGTCATCCGGCGGCTGCTGGAAGGCGAACCCTCTATCCTCGCAACCGGCGGCGGCGCTTACATGAACGAGGATACACGCCAGTTCATCGCCGGCGGCGCGAACTCGGTCTGGCTGAAGGCCAGCCTGCAGGTGCTGTTGTCGCGCACGGGGCGATCGAACCGCCGCCCTCTGCTTGCCAACGGCGACGCGGAAGCGATCCTCAGCGAGTTGATGGCGAAACGCTATCCCATCTATGCGCAGGCCGACATGACGGTCGATAGCGACAGCGCGGGGATCGACTCCACCGTTCTATTGGTTCTGGCAACCTTACGCGATCAGGGTATAGTGCACGGCACATGACAGAACGCTCTTCACTCGCGGTTGCGCTGGCCGGGCGTGAGTACGACATAGTAATCGAATCCGGTCTGCTTGCATCGGGCACCGACGAGTTAGCCCGTCGCTTCGGCGGCCGGCCCGCCCGCATTGTGACCGACGAGATTGTCTCCGGCCTTCACCTGGCCGCCGCGACCAGAATGCTGCGGGATGCTGGATTGGCGGTTGGCGAACCGACAGTGGTTCCGCCGGGCGAGGGATCGAAGAGCTTCGAGACATTTGCCGTGGTCTGCGAAGAAATCCTGGCAAGCGGCATCGACCGGTCCACCGTGATCGTGGCCCTGGGCGGGGGCGTCGTCGGCGACCTGACCGGTTTCGCCGCCGCTTCCATGCTCCGCGGCCTCGATTTCGTGCAGATCCCCACGACCCTGCTGGCCCAGGTGGATAGTTCGGTCGGCGGCAAGACCAGCGTCAACTCGCGCGCCGGCAAGAACCTGGTCGGTGCGTTCCACCAGCCGCGGCTGGTTTTGATCGATACGGACACGCTGGATACCCTGCCCCGGCGCGAAATGCTGTGCGGCTATGCCGAGATCGTGAAGCACGCGCTGATCGTCGACCGCGCCTTTTTCCAGCGGCTGGAACAGTCCGCCGCCCGCATGCTGGATGGCGGCAAGGAAGAACGCGCGGCCATCATTCACCGTTCCTGCGCGATCAAGGCGGAGATCGTGACGCGCGACGAGTTCGAACACGGCGACCGGGCATTGCTGAATTTCGGGCACACGTTCGGGCATGCGCTGGAAGCGCTGACAGGCATGGACGATACCCTGAAACACGGCGAAGCGGTCGCCATCGGCACGATCATGGCGCTGGACCTGTCCGTGCGCCTGAAACTGTGCCCCGAGGCCGACCGCGTGCGCGTCCTCCAACACTATCGCGCGGTAGGCCTGCCGACCGCGGTCGATCCGGCGTGGAAGATCACAGCGGCCGGCATGCTCGGCTCAATGGGCAAGGACAAGAAGAACGCAGGCGACCGCATAGGTTTCATCCTGTCGCGGGGCATCGGAAGCAGCTTCGTGAGCCACGACGTGCCTATGGATATCCTGCACGCGACGCTGCACAAGGCGTTGGGTGAGACATACAGTTTTGCATAGAATTTTATGTAAAAATAAAGGATTTGTTAGCTAACATTCGGCCTCACGCGCCATGGCCATCAGGGACAGGTATTTCCTATGAC
>CALMVH010000076.1 GCA_937873165.1 uncultured Rhodospirillales bacterium | reverse complement strand
GCCACGAGGCATCGCTGTCACGACCGAGTATTTTCAAGTCGGGAATCGAGACCTGCTGCTGGAGACCCTTCAAGCTTTCCGGCAGTCCGGTTCGATACTTCGGGCGGCTGGCGCGGCATATCTGGACGCAAGACAGAGCTCGCCTGTCGCATCCGCCACAAAGGAGTTCGGACCACGCCCTTCGGCCATGACGGGTCCTTCACCGAAGTAACGGCTCAAGCTTGTTGCGTTGCACGTGGGAGACGTGACCGGATCGCCCGGGTATGTCTCCCACGTGGTCGTCAGTTCCACCGCGCCGCAAAGGCGGGCGAGGCCACGAAGCTGGCAGGCCGTGGCAGGGACGGCGGCGGATCGTAAATGCCCTGCTCGATATACCGCATGGCGGACATCAGGCCGTTGCGCGAAAACGGTTTGGAAATTACGCCGTGGGCCCCGGCATAGTCCTCCGGGATCTTCAGCGGGTTTGCCGTTACGAAGATGATCAGGGCCGCCGACCAGCGCTTGCGGATAAACCGGCACGCATCGATGCCGCTGGTCCCGCCCGCCAGATGTATATCAACAAATGCGACGTCCAGGCGCGTCGCCTCGTTCAACGCTTCGACTTCAGACAAGGATGTTGCTTCGGCGACGACCCGGTGGCCGGCATCATCCACCATCGCCTCTATGTCCATGGCCAGTACAGCCTCATCTTCCACGATCAGGACATTGAGTGGAGAGTAGAGGGGGCTCACGACACCTCCTCAACCGCAAATGACAGGGTCACGCGTGTTCCGGGAGCTTCGTCGTCCCATCGCACCTTGGCGTTTACCTGGCGCGATAGACGATCTATAAGGGTCCGGCCTAGGCCGTGCTGGGCTGTGGCAAGCATGCCAGGGCCATCGTCGCTTATCACGATGGACGCGGTCTGGTGGTCGACTCTCGCGTTGAGCTTCAGCGTACCCGGCCGGCCATCCGCATAGGCATGTTTGACGGCGTTGGTCAGCAACTCGTTAAGAACAAGGCCAAGGGGTGCGGCCTTGCTGGACGCAACTTCGATCTTTTCGACGGTCGAGCGGATGATGATATCGGTTCGTCCACTCGACCCGACCACGTCGGATACAAGATTTTCAGCAAAGGCGCCGATGTCGAAGCGCGTAATGTCGTTCGACTGGTAAAGCCTGCGGTGCACGGTCGCAAGCGCGTCGATCCGTTCCAGCATGGCTTCCAGCTTGGCCGTTATAACGGGATCGTTGACGCTCCGTGCCTGGAGGCGCAGCAGCGAACCGATCATGGTCAGGTTGTTCTTGACCCTGTGGTCTACCTCGTGAAGCAAAAGGGTCTTTGCCTCCAGCGCAGCCTGGAGATCGGCGGTTCGGGACTCGACCTCCTTCTCCACGATCTCTTTCTGGTGCCGTATCAGCTCCTGCGCATTGATGCGGTCGCTGACGTCCAGTTGCGATGCGAAGAAGAACTTTATCTCGCCGGCATCGTTACGAACGGGGCTCAGGTAAAGAGCGTTCCAGAACGCCGTGCCATCCTTGCGATAGTTTAGCAGGTCGACTTCCACGTCGTGACCGGCCTCGATGGCGGCGCGAACCTTCTGCACCTTCGACTTGTCAGTGTCCGGTCCCTTGAGGAAACGGCAGTTACGGCCTACGATTTCCTCACGCGAATAACCCGTCAGGGTCTGAAAGGCTTGGTTGCAGAACACGATCGGGTTGTCCGGCTGGTTGGGATCGGTGATCACCATCGGCATCCGCGTGGCGCGAACAGCAGCCGCGAACGGGTCGGCGCGGCCTTGATCGTAATTCAGGACATCGGTCAGATGCCAGTCCTCGGTTTGCTTCATGTCTCCTCCCGAGACAGCCAGACCATTTTTCAAGCGGATCGCGAATGGCAAGCGATCGGCTATAGCGGCGTGTCGGCTACCTGCCTCTCACATTCCAGGCCTTTTGGAAATGGTCATCGTGGCGCTGGCGCGTGCCTGCGGCAAGACAGCAGGTGGAAACATGCCACAGCAAGCCACCACCCGCCGCGGCGGCTACCAAGGTAGGACTATCGAGCCGTTTGTCCGGCTCAGAGCGCGATCATGCATGCCGGGGCGGCAGGGGAGGGAGCGATGTCTTGCCAGTGCCGACTTTGAAGTCATGACTCAAGACGGTCTCAAACGATCCTTGAAGGTCACGCAAAACTATGTTCTTGAGCCACGCGGGCATTGTCACGGTAACTCCTCGACCATGCTACAAACAGCGATGAAACCGATTTCCTATGCCCGTCATCGTTTCCCGCCCGACCTGATCCGATATGCCGTATGGCTGTATATGCGGTTCACATTGAGCTACCGCGACGTCGAGGATCTGCTTGCCGAGCGTGGTCTGGACATCAGCTATGAAACGGTCCGCCGCTGGGTGCTGAAGTTCGGTCCCGCCATCGCCAGGAATCTGCGGTGCGCTCGTGACCGGCCGGACGACCGCTGGCATCTGGATGAGATGGTGGTCCGGGTGGGCGGCAGGCACATGTACCTGTGGCGCGCCGTCGACAGCGAAGGCGAGGTGCTGGACATGCTGATCCAGCGACGTCGAAACAAGGCAGCAGCCTTGAAACTCCTGCGCAAGCTGATGAAGCGCCAGGGATTTGCACCGCGCACGCTCGTGACGGACAAGCTGAAATCCTACGCCGCGGCGTTGCGGGAACTGGGCTTCGGCGGCCAGCACGATCAGAGCCTCAGGGCCAACAACCGCGCCGAGAACTCGCACCGGCCCATCCGGCGACGAGAACGAAAGATGCAGGGCTTTAAATCACCTGCTTCGGCTCAGCGCTTCCTCTCCGTCCATGCCGCGATATACAACACCTTTGACCTGCAGCGGCACCTCATCTCCAGACATACCCTCCGGCAGTTCCGTAGCAAGGCGGCGGCGTCATGGAATGCTGCGACTATCGCAGCATGAGACCGGCTTCACGCAGCCTTCCGCAACCTGGCGAGGTTAACGTGACAATGCCGGGATAAGAAGTCTTCGTAACAGGGAGGGTTGGTCAGCCATTGAACTGATTCCAGCATCCGTCCACTCAGCAGCCGGACCCTGTAAATGGCAGCGACCATTACAAGATTGAACAGCCCGCGATCGGGTTACACTCAAGCCAGCAATACAGCTATGCCGATTGCCCAATGTGCTGGGTCAGCAGGGGTAAGCCCGAAAGCACTTACCCCTGCTGCACGCATGCTCGTTAGGCCTTCAATTCGGCAAGGATGTCTTTGCAAATCTGCACATGCTCAGTGAACGTCGCCAATGCGAGAGTTGCAAGGTTACGTCCGTTCATTTCCGCCATGCTGGTCGCACCTGAAGAGTTCTTCAGATAGGTAACAGTGTGATCGCGAAGGAATTCGTGGTTTTCAAGCTGGGCTTGCATGTAGGCCATGTCGAACTCCGAGCCGGCAGAAGCATTTTGAATTTTTGCGAGCGTTGCTTTCGCCGTGGCATCCATTGGCGGCACAGGCGTTTTCAAGTTCGCCAGGACGGTCGTAACCGCAATCGCCTCACGAAGCTCAAAATTGGCAAATTCCTTTGCATGAGCATTGGTCGCCTTGTCGACACCCATTTCGCTGGTCACGCGTGATAGTGTTGCTGGCCCAATTACGCCCTTTCGGAACTGGGCTTCGTTCATCGCGTTTGGCAAAGTCATAGCGTAATCGTGGCCATTATTCGCATCTGTCTGCTGCGGCATGGCTGCAGCTTTAGCAGAGCTGACGAGCCCCAGTGTGGCAATACCAACACCGGCAAGTGCGGCTTGCCCTAAGAAGGTCCGGCGCGCATTGGTTTTGGTGCTGGAGTGATTAATTTCAGTCATTTCTCATCCTGTCTTTTGTGGGGCACATGGGAAGAGTACCGATGTATTCCGATACTGAAACCCAAGCTCACGGTGTGCGTTCCGCAAACAGCGTTTGTCAGTTCCAACAAGCTGAACCCCTCAGGTTGCAGAGCGCAGTGCTTTGCATCCGTTGGGACGCCCCGGTCCGGTGTTAGTTCCAGTGGGCCTGCGCTACGTATCAGCGGAACGGCAGGATTGAGCCTTGGGTTTGAGAATTTGCGAGCCAACCGCCCGATGACGAGATCATTGGATATTGGCTGTTCTTCCGAGACCCGGCCCGTTCCACAATCCCGCGTTCCACCAACTTAGCGAAATCTTGTCGCCCCGTTCGCAGATCCCCCGCCCAAGGATGCTATATGTGCCGGCTTAGATGTCGTCGCATAGGCGATCTCCTTCAAGAACCGTGTTTTCGCCGCCATGTACGTGCGCGTGTCCGCCGTCTTCACGGGCTCGCTGGCGATCACAGGTAAATGGTCGTTTTTCACAGCCCTTGATTGTTCTTGCGGAACGACAGTCTTCTTGGCCTGTTCATGGACTTAATTGACCTTCACGAGAGTATGACCATGACAATTGCTCAGACCCGCGTCCCGGTTCGCTTCGACGCCTCCATGGAGCCACCGATGAAAGACGAGGTCGAAACTGCTGCCGATCTCGATGCGACGATGGAAAAGATACGGGAGAAGACATTCGCGGATAACGGGCATGCAACCCGCAGCTCCCATGCCAAAGCTATCGGATTATTTCGCGGGAAGCTGACTGTACTTGATGGCTTGTCGGCCCAACTCGCTCAAGGCATTTTCACGAAGCCGGCAACGTTCGACGTAGCGATGCGGTTGTCCACAATGCCCGCCGATATTCTAGATGATTCAGTCTCTACGCCGCGCGGTCTTGCATTGAAAGTACTGGGGGGTTCCGGTGACCGTCTGCCTGGTAGCGAAGCCGAAAGCACACAAGATTTTGTACTCGTGAACAATCCAGCATTTTTTGCTTCCTCAGCAAAAGAGTTGCTGTTGAACCTGAAAGGCCTGGCTGCAACGACAGATAAGATCGAGGGCGTGAAAAAGGCGGTGTCCGTGATCAACCGAGGCACTGAGGGTTTGCTGGAGATGTTCGGTATGCAAAGTCCCATGCTTCAAGCAATGGGCGGTCAGGCCGTAACCCATCCTCTCGGAGAAACTTACTACTCACAAGCAGCGATCCTTTACGGAGACTACATTGCGAAGGTCTCGGTCGCGCCAGTATCCCCCGTTCTGGTCTCTCTGCATAAAGCGAAGATCAACCTTAAGGATCGTCCCGACGGATTAAGGGACGAGGTCAGGGATGCAGTTATTGCCCACGGTGGTGAATGGGAACTACGGATTCAGCTATGTACCAATCTGGACAAAATGCCAATTGAGGATATCGCCGTTGTCTGGTCCGAAGAGGAAAGTCCGTACATCCCGGTTGCGCGTATTGCCGTAACTCCGCAAGACGCCTGGGAGCCAACCAGCGTCAGGGAATTGGATGACGGGATGTCATATAGCCCATGGCATGGTATCGCAGCCCACCGCCCATTAGGGTCGGTCCAGCGAGCCAGAAAAATGGCTTACGAGCACGGTGCACAGTTTCGCTCGACGCGAAATAAATGTCCTGTGCATTCGTAACTGGCTACCTCGCGGTCCGACCGGATGCATTGCAATCTCTGACGGATCAGCAAGCTGTAGATCGGCTTTATTCGCAGCTAACATCAATCCTAGGCAGGAAATTAGTCGGTCGTATGCCTGGAAACTGCAATGGTTAGTTGGGCTACAGCGCAAAAGCCTGAGTAGATTGGCATTGGGTCTCTGGTTAAGACACTGATCGCTTTGAACAGTTCCTTACTTGCCTAGGCTCAGGACCTATTAATTAGGATTTCCAACGTTGGTGAGATATGATTCC
>CALMVH010000075.1:2942-3177 GCA_937873165.1 uncultured Rhodospirillales bacterium | reverse complement strand
CAATCACGGGACCTGCTTTCGGCAAACTCAGGAAATGGGAAGCGACGGCGCTGGGGCAAGATGATAAACAGGCTTGATGCGAACACAAAAGCCCGTAACCGCCGAACGGCTGGAAAAATCGGCGCTGGCGTACCTCGAACGGTTCGCGACCTCGCGCCGGAACCTCCAGCGCGTGCTGCTGCGCAAGCTCGGCCGCGACGAAACGATGGACCCTGATCGCCGCCGCACGCTGACC
>CALMVH010000075.1:1933-2932 GCA_937873165.1 uncultured Rhodospirillales bacterium | reverse complement strand
CGCGTATATCGAGCACATGCTGGACCGTTACGAGGAACGCGGCCTGCTGAACGACAAGGTCTACGCCGAGGGCCGGGTGCAGGCCTTGCGGCGGCGGGGGTTATCCGGGCGCGGCATTGCCCTGAAGCTGCAGGTCAAGGGCGTCGACCGCGACACCGTGGCCGCGACGCTGGAGGAGGATGAAACCACCGATCCGGAGGCCGCCCTGAACTTCGCCCGCCGCCGCCGGCTGGGCCCCTTCCGCCCGGAAGGCAAACGCGCCGAGCACCGCGACCGCGACATGGCGGCATTGGGACGCGCGGGGTTCGACTACGGCACGGCACGGGGTGTGATCGACAGGACAGAGGAGTGATGGTAAGGTCTGCGATGAACTGGACACTGCACTTCATGACTGCCGATCCTTCGCTAAAGCCTTGGACAGGGCAGATCGAGCAGCAGGCCGAACTGGCTCACGCTCAAGTGAGACGCCATATCCCGGCAAACGAAATGGACCCGATGGACATCGTGGTACATGCCAGCAAGACGAACGTAATTCCTGAAATCGGCATTGGCGGAGGGTGTTTCGACCCGAAGCGCATCGAATTGGCGGTCGATCCGGACAACAAGCATTTACCCCGGTCGATCTCCAGCGGCGAGATGCGCCGCACACTCTATCATGAGTTTCACCACGTGCTTCGCTGGAAGGCGCCCGGATACGCATCCCAGCTCGGCGAAACCTTGGTTGCCGAAGGCCTCGCGCAGCACTTCGAGCGCGAGGTCGAAAATAGTGTCATGCCAATCAACGCCCGGTTCGATCGCGCCTGCGACAAACGGCGCATCGCGGGATATGCCGAACCAAGGCTGAACCAGGACTACGATCATGCGACATGGTTTTTCGGCGGCAAGACGGACGATATCGGGATACCACGATGGACAGGTTACGCCCTCGGCTATGCGCTGGTGGATACTTACCTGAAGATTGCGTCCGGTACATCGGCAGCCAGCCTACGTCATGCCGAG
>CALMVH010000075.1:0-1923 GCA_937873165.1 uncultured Rhodospirillales bacterium | reverse complement strand
GGCCAGTAAGATCATAGACCGGGCGTGGCCCGCGATGCGGCAGGGATTTGAACAGAACCCGCCGCCACTGCTTCGGAACGCCAGGATCAACCCTAAACCGGCTCCGAGGTAAACGCCGGTCATGATCGGCGTGTTCAGCAAGACCTAGCGATGTCACTCCCGGGAAGGCGGAGGTCCAGATTGATTACGACCCGGTCTGGTGCGTTAGTCTGGATTTCCGCCTGCGCGGGAATGACGGTTGCAGGCAACGCACTATCGATTCACCGCCATGCCTCCCGACGAGACAAATGTGTAGTAGTCCAGCCATTCCTGCACCACGCGCGTCTTGGTGAACCACGCCTCGAACGTGGCGCAGCCGCCCTGCACCAGCCTATCCGCCAGCCGGCTGTCGGCCAGCACGCGCCGGATGGCGAGCGCCAGCGCAGGCGCGTCGTCGGTCGGAACCAGCAAGCCGTTCCGCCCGTCCTCGATATAGGCGGCGGGTCCGGCGGCGGCGGCGGCGATCAAGGGAGTGTCGGTGCCCCACGCCTCGACCATGATGGTGCCGAAGGGTTCGTAGCGCGACGGCACGACCAGCATGTCGGCGGCGCCCAACAATGCCCCCCGGTCGGTGCGCCAGCCGAGAAAGCGCGTGCGGTCCGCCACGCCCAGCCTTGCAGCCAGCGCTTGCAGTTGGCTGCGCAGCGGCCCCTCGCCCGCGATCCACAGCCAGCAATCGGGCAGTTCGGCCAAGGCCTTCAAGGCAATGTCGACGCCTTTCTTTTCGTGCAGGCGGCCCAGGAACAGCAGCAGGGGCATGCCTTCCGGCGTATCCAGCGAAGCACGGGAAACGGCAGGCGCGGTGTCGAGGTCGGCAAACGTATGGACCGTATGCACCTGCCCCGAGGGTACGCCCTTGGCCGCGATGTGCCGGGCGATGTCGTACGTACAGCCGACGAACCAGTCGGCATTGCGGTAGCGCTTCAGGTCGTAATACCCCCCGAACCAGCCGATGGCGGGTGGGCCGTCGACCGGCAGGAACGAGGCCGCGCGGCCCATCCAGGCCTGCACGATGTCGGGCTTGAACTCATTCATCACCCGCTTGATCGACATGGGTGTCTTGAAATCCAGCCATCGCCCATAGGGCGCAACGGACGTTTTTACGCCTGCCTGGGCGAGGGCGTCCCGCCGCTGCGGATGGTGGCGCAGCACGGCGTGCTGCTCCAGCCCGGCCTCCGCCAGTGCGCAGATCGTTTCGGTGAAGTAGGTTTCCGCGCCGCCCGCGTCGCCGCCCGCCAACAGGTGCAGCACGCGCATGAACTTAGGCCAAGCCGTGCGGGCCGAGGCGCCAGCCCTCGATGGCGGCGGTCAGGGAGAACGGGAAGGCGCGGTCGGTGAACGGCAGCTGGCGCAGGCCCATCCGCCGCGCGCCGCGCACATACGGGCTGGAGTCGGGCACCGCGCAGTGCGACACGACGTGCGGCGACAGGGCATGCACCAGCCGCAGCGCGGCGAAGGCCTGCGGGCCGTCGATGATCACCGGCACGCCTGCCATGCGCGCGGCAACAATGGCGCCGAACAGCGAAACCGTATCCCGGCCGCCACCCCGGGCCAGCAGGTCCAGCGGATCGGCATTGCGATCGAGGCCGGAGGTGACGTACCGGCCAATGCCGTCGTCGGGCACCAGCGCCGCCAGGCAGAACAGGTCGGGACCGGGCTCAACCGCCGTCATGCCGTAGGCGATGGTGCGTGCCGCGTCGGCGTTCTCGAGCAAGGTCGCGGGATGGCCGATGTCCAGCTCGTATACCCGCAGATCGGCATCGATGGTCTCGACCGACAAGGCAAAATCCGACGACACGCCCGATTGCGCCATGGCCTCTACAGAGGCAGCCGGTTCGGCGCCCGCATGCGTCGCGGCAAACAGCGCAATGCGCGGGTGCGCGG
>CALMVH010000074.1:20714-20933 GCA_937873165.1 uncultured Rhodospirillales bacterium | reverse complement strand
CCCCCATACTACACCCCATCTTCCCCCACTCCCGGCGACGGTGGTGGCGCGCGTGATCCACGCGAAAATCCTCGACCTGATCCCGGGAACCGAACTGCTCCCGAAGCTGGCCAGCGAATGGCCGATCGTCGACGCTTGGCTCCAGGCTGGTGCCGATCCCGACCTCGACGTCATGCCGACCGTGCAGCGCCTGCTCGCCGAACAGCCGCGACCGCGCAG
>CALMVH010000074.1:0-20704 GCA_937873165.1 uncultured Rhodospirillales bacterium | reverse complement strand
GGCTGGCCGTAGCCCAGGAGTTTGCCCGTGAACCAGATCGCCACGTTGCAGCCGCACGTCCCGCAGGTCGAGCCGGCTACCCTGTCGAGACCAACGCTCCCGCCTTCGCTCGGGTGGCTGCGCGCCATGCAGCCCGGAGACATGCAGAGCACGGCGATCAGCCAGAAGACGCGCCAGGCGCTGGAGCAATCGGCGCGTGAGTACGACCGCTACCTCAAGCCGGCCTATGCCGAGGAAATCCTGGCGCTGGTCACGGCCACCAGTAATTTCTACTTTGTCCGGGCCGAGGATGACGTGATCGGCGAACTGCAAGGCGAACTCTGGCTGAAGGTGCTCGGCCACCTGCCGATCCACGCTGTTGCCGAGGCTTGCGCAGGCTGGCTGCGGGTCAGCGCGAAGAAGCGTCCGACGCCGGCGGACTTGCTCGGCCGCGCCGTCGACCATGTTCGTTACGAGCTCGCCGACCGGCACCTGATCGACCAGATACTCCGCCATTGCCGGGTAGGATTGGCGCCACAGGCGGTAGAGGAAAATGCCGATCCCTGGATGCAGGCGCGGATCAAGGCCGGTCTGCGCCTGATGCGTTCGCAGCCGACACGGGAGCAGGTCGACGAGCTGGCCCACCAGATCCTGGCGGGCGCAGCATGACCATGCTGGAGATGTTCCTGGCGGCTTGCGAAGCGACGTATCTGGCCGACGGCGGGAAGGACTGGCCGAGCGCACCGGCTGAAATCAAGCGCCGGTACCATGGCATTGTGAAGGCCGTCTGCCGCGCCCTGGAGCGTGATGTGCCTGGGGAAGCATGCCTGACACGTGGGTCGTTCCTCTACCAGTTCGGCTACCGGCTTGATCCCGAGTGCGCGGCCAGCCAACCCCCACAAAACCCCACCGTCGCAATCTAACAATCAGGAAATAGACCATGCTAGATGAGCAGAGAAAACCAGAGACCCACGTCCCAACCAGCCCCGCGCAGGCGATGCGCGATGTGCGGGAGAGGTATGAGGTCAAGCAGATTTACCCTGATGGGTACGCTGTTTGGCAAGTGCGCGACTTACTCGAAGGTATCGAAAACTTTCCAGAAATGTTTCGGGGACCCCGCGCCGAGTGCCAGGCGTGGATCGACGACCGAGCGGCTGAGGCTGCGAACGCGGCACGGTGGCAGCCAATTGAGACAGCGCCGAGGGATGGGAGGTTTGTTTTCGTGTCGGATAGCGGGACGGCGATTATGGCTTGTTGGGAGGGAACGGTGTGGCTTGATTGGGCATCTTATCCCTTTCACCCCACCCACTGGATGCCCCTGCCTCAACCGCCAGCCGGAGACGCGACATGACCGACCTCGAACGCATGGCGCGGGCGATGGCAAAGTCTATCAACGGCACGGATGATTTCTGGCCTGAACTTCCCACTCAAACTAAGCAACGTTACCTTGACGCGTCTGTGGCGGCCCTTACGGCCTTGCTGCCAGTGGATGATGCCATTCTTCTCGCCATGGGAAACTCTGGTCACATTGATGGCGATCCTTATGCGGCCATGTTCACCGCCGCCCTCCGCCACATCGCCGCGCAGGCCAAGCCAGCTGAGGGAGGATGATATGCGCGGATACTGTGAACGTTGCTGCAATTCCGGTGAAATTGACTGCTACTGCGGCGGAGACCTATGCGTGTGCACGAACTACGGCGTGATGGAATGTCCCCGTTGTCACGGTGAGTACGACGACGACGAAGATGACGCATATCCACAAGAGGACGACGCATCATGACCGCCGCCGAGGCCGGGGCGCTGAAGCCGTGCCCGTTCTGCAGTAAATACTTGGTGTTGATGCCTATCACCAATTCTTGGGAGCATGACGAGCGCAGATGTATCTTGTCTCTGCATTGGTTTGCCGCAAACGACGACAGAGCGCGAGATTTATGGAACATCCGTGCGGACTTGCCAATCACCGATGATCTGGTTGATGCGGTATATAAGGCATTCTGCAATGCGACCGTCGATGCTGGTGGGCGGGGAGACATGCGCGCTGCTCTCACCGCCGCTTTCGAGCATGCGAAGGGGGCGCACAATGCCGATCCGTCCTGAAAATCGCGCGCGGTACCCAAAGAACTGGAGGTCCATCAGCCTGAGAATTCGGGAGCGCGCAGGAAATAAATGCGAGTGGTGTCAGGCCGAAAACGGCAAGCCGCATCCGGTGACGGGCAGTCGGGTGGTGCTGACCGTGGCCCATCTGGACCACACGCCTGAAAACTGTGCTGACGATAATCTGCGGGCGCTATGCCAACGGTGTCATCTGACATATGACGCTCGGCACCATGCCTTAAACGCAGCGGCCACCCGGCGCGCCCGGCTCAACAATGGCGAATTATTCGCATGGCGACCCCCGACCAGCGCACCGCTTTGCTTGTCTCGGCGACGTCATCTGCGACAGACAAACCCCGTAACCTGTCACCGGTGACACAGGAGCAGCGCGTGGGTGCCGCAGTGGTGGACGAGGCACGGGTGAAGCGATTGCGCAGTGGTTGTACAATGATGATTCCGACGGCAAACCGCATCGTGCAGGTTTGGGCGATGTTTCCGGTCGTAATCGTAGCGGGTTTTATTTTTGCGATCGCCCAGCTTGCCGAAGCGCAGCGGCAGATCGAGGCTGTTCTGTCCGGCCCTTCGCCCGCGCCGCCCTGACCGCAGCGCTTGAGCATGCGAAGGGGAGGGGATGATGCAAGCCAGATCACTGTCGTTTCTGATTTCGTCAGTGTGGTTTAGGCAATCTCGCGCCAAAGACCACCAGCGGTCCTCGAAATGGAGAAGGTCCCCGTTTGGGCGTTTTTCTAGGTGGATGTTGCCATGACCCGCGCTGGATGAGCATGGACGCAGACACAGCCGGGCAGGGTGGGTGGCGTGATGGTTAAGTAGAAATACACAACATCTTGTGGTAAGAACATTCAACGAACCAAGAGGGCCACATGTCGAAGTCGCGCAAGGGCGGTCGAGCGAAGCAGGCGGGCGCACGCGAGCCGAACGGACGGCTGCAGCGCAACGTCGCCGATGACGGTACGCCGGAACTGCGGCTGCGCAAGATCGTGGCAACGGGCGACGAACGCCTGCCCCTGACACCGCTCGGCATCCTGTACGGCCGCCGGCTGATCACGGTCGAGCAGTACGAAGCGGCCGCACGGTTCCGCGCGCTGCACCTTGCGGTGTTTGTCGACGCGCCGAAAGCGCCGCTGCCGCTGATGGCGAAGCTGCCGAGCAATCCTGGACCGTGGGATGCTGACGATGCTGCCGAGCGGCAGGCGCGCGGCGCGGAGACGTGGGAAAGCAAGCGCGACCGGTATAACGAGATCCGTGACAGGCTGTCGGCCGAACAGCTGGCGACCGTGCAGGTGCTGGTCATCCATGAGGAGACGGGCACGGACACTGGCCTGTTCTGCGAACTGGTGCTGCGCAACATTACGATGGCGGCCATGCTCGATCCGAAGGGTGTTCGCGCGCCTGGAGCCATGCGCCGGCGGGTTGATGAGATCAGGGGCGCGGTGGATCGGCTGGGCGGCGAGCGCAAGGCGGCGTGGTCGGAGATGTCGGAGAGCCAGCAAATGGCCACAATGAATTATACCTAACCATTTTTGTTAGGTTATACAAAAGGCTTTTAGAAACTTTCGGCTTTAGATAGTTTCCAAATACAGAGTCAAGTTTGTCATAAAGTTTCTTGACCTCTGCAACTTGTTTTAGGTGTTCTAGTGCGAACTCTCGATATTCTTCGCTTTTGACTTTATCTCTATTAAACTCGAGGAAGGATAGGCTCAGCTCCGCTAAGTTAAGCGAGTTCAAATATGACACAACATCGTCACCAAACAAAAAAGATGTTCCGGCAGTGTCGGACAATATATCGACAATAATAGTTTCTTGGAATAGCAGGGCGGTTCGTAGCCTTTCCTTGACCTTCTTGTATATTTCGAGCCGCTCTTCAAAAAGATCGTGCTCGAGCTTCGCTCGAGCAATTTCTTTTTGCTGCCAAGCTATATCGGCAGCGAACGCCGCCACAGCAAAGGTTGCTATCAGTTGTAGGGCTAGGTAGACGTGATGCAAGCTGGGCATAACGGCATCATACAGCCAAACCGGACTTGTTGAAGCCTGTTGCGATGCCGTTCCAACCCTGCTATACGTCAGTAACAGTGTAATTCGTATTGCGCCCGCAGGTGACCGCCTCGCGGGCTTTTTGTTTTCCGGCTACAGCCAAGGATCAGCCATGAAGAAGATGAGCCCGCCCGCCGTCGGCAAGATGGCGGCCAATCCTGCTGTCGCGAAGAGTTCCGGCAAAAAGCCCGCCGTCGAGATCGATGTGGTGGCCGACAAGCCGAAAGCCGCGCCCGGCAAGTCAAAGGGCGGCACCGCCGCATTCCCCGGTCGCAAGCCGAAGCCCGACTGGCACTGAGCATGCCGTGTCCGATCCGAAGCCGCTGAACCCGCGCGAACAGCGCTTCGTCCAGGAGATCGCGGCCGGTTCATCGGAGACGGAGGCTTACGCCAGGGCAGGGTTCTCGACCGCCGGTAACGAGGCCACGATCCGCAAGGAGGCAAGCCGCATCCGGCACCGGCCGCACGTCGCGGCTGCCATTATCGACCTGCAAGGCCGCCACGCCGAACGTTGCGAGATCAATCTGGGCTTCGTGTCGGACGGCTTGCGCGATGCCTGGCTGCGGGCCAAGGCAGATAACCAGATCAAGCACGAGATCGTGGCCTTGAACTCGCTGGCAAAGCTGCACGGCCTGATCATCGACAAGGCCGACCTTACTGTACGCACAGCCCTGGACGACATGAAGACCGATGACCTCCTACGACTTTCAGCAGCTCTCGCCGGAGGACCTGGCGGAACTGAAGGCGCGGGTGGCGCGGCAACTGGCAAGCCGAAAGCTTGAACTCTACCGGCCCTACGGCAAGCAGATCGCCTTTCATGCGCTGGGTGCGGGAACTCGCGAGCGCCTGCTCCGCGCCGGCAATCAGCTGGGCAAGTCCTTCGCCGGTTCCGCCGAGGCCGCGATGCACGCGACCGGGTTATATCCGGACTGGTGGACTGGGCATCGCTGGGACCGCCCTACAGCGGGCTGGTGCGGCGGCGTAACGGGCGAAGTCACCCGCGACACGATCCAGCGCCTTCTGATCGGCCCGGTCGGCAACCGCGGCACCGGCATGATACCGGCGACGCACATCGAGGATGTCCTGCCGGCACGCGGCCTGTCCAATCTCGCCGACACGATCATGGTCCGGCATGTGTCCGGCGGCATCAGCCGCATCCGTCTGAAATACTACGAGCAGGGCCGCGAGAAGTGGCAGGCCGACACGCTGGACTGGATCTGGTTCGACGAAGAGCCGCCGCTGGAAATCTACACCGAAGGGCTGACGCGCACCAACGCGACGAAGGGTATTGTCTGGATGACCTTCACCCCGCTGCTCGGCATGTCCGACGTGGTCAGCCGCTTCCTGATGGAAGAGTCTCGCGACCGGTCGGATACGAACATGGTGATTGAGGATGCCGAGCATATCGCGCCGGAAGAACGGCAACGCATCATCGACAGCTATCCCGCCCACGAGCGCGAAGCCCGGACCAAGGGCATTCCGATCCTGGGGTCTGGCCGCATTTTCCCGATTGCTGACGAGGATATCTCGGTCGAGCCGTTCGACATCCCGAAGCACTGGCTGCAGATCGGCGGCATCGACTTCGGCTGGGATCACCCGACCGCCGCCGTCAAGCTGGCGTGGGACCGGGACGCGGATTGCATCTACGTCACGCACGCGCACCGGCTGAAGGAAGCGACGCCGATCATCCATGCCGGCACGCTGAAGGCATGGGGCGACTGGCTGCCATGGGCGTGGCCGCATGACGGCTACCAGCACGACAAGGGTTCGGGCGAGGCGCTCGCTGACCAGTATCGCAAGCTTGGTCTCGCGATGACCGAGAAGCATGCGCAGTACGAAGACGAGAAGGGCAACGGCGTCGAGGCCGGGCTGATGGACATGCTGCAGCGCATGCAGACGAACCGCTGGAAGGTCTTCTCGAACCTCAACGACTATTTTCAGGAGCATCACATCTACCATCGCAAGGACGGCAAGGTCGTGAAGGAACGCGACGATCTGATGAGCGCGGCCCGGTACGGCATGATGATGGTGCGCTTCGGCAAGGCTGGCGCCGACAAAGCCTTAGCGCCTCTCAACTATCCGAAACGGAAATGGGTCTGATGGATAACGTTGTTCGCCTTGGTCGAGTAGGCCCGATCCTTGGAAAGCCTGATGAAACTGTTATTGAGGTTCTTCAAGACGCCCTCGACAAGGCGAAAGCCGGTGAATTGGCGGGCGTTGCAATCACCATGATTTACGGAAATGCCGACACGACCTGCAACTGGTCTTGCGGCACGATCTACTGGCATCAGCTGGCTGGCGCGATCGCACGGCTGAACTGGCTTTTCCAAAAGCATTGGGATGAAACCTGATGGCCGCCAAGATGACGGACGACGAGCTGGTTGCGATTGCCGCGCGCGAGGCGTTCCAGTCGCTGGGTTTCCTGTCAGGGCGCCTGTCGGAAGAGCGACGGCTGGCAATGGCGTACTACAACGGCGAGCCGTACGGCGATGAGATCGACGGCTCCAGCGCCGTCGTGACGACCGAGGTCCGCGATACGATCGAAGCCATGCTTCCGAGCTTCCTCAAGACCTTCATGGGGTCGGAGGATGTGGTCGAGTTCGAGCCGGAAACGCCATCGGACGAAGCTAGCGCCAAGCAGGCGACGGACTACTGCAACTACATCTTTACCAAGGACAACAACGGCTTTCACGTCCTCTACTCGCTGTTCAAGGACGCGTTCCTGTCGAAGCTGGGCGTCACGAAGGTTTACTGGTCCGAGACGGAACGGGTTCGTGAGGAACGCTACACCGGCCTCTACGACCCGCAGTTCGTGGCGCTTACGGAGGTCGACGAGGTCGAAGTCGCCGAGCATAGCGAATACCAGGGTCAGATCGCGCAGGCCGACCCCGGGACAGGTCAGACGCAGATGATGCCGGCGACGCAGCACGATGTCGTCCTGAAGCGCAAGAGCAAGGTCAAGCGGGTCAAGCTGCAACCGGTGCCGCCGGAGCAGTTCATGGTGTCGCGCCGCGCCACGACATCGGAAGACGCGATCATGCTGGGCGACTGGATGCTGTACACGGCGTCCGAGCTGGTCGCTGAAGGTTACGACAAGGATCTGGTCGACAGCCTCCCGTCGGCTGCCGAGACCACGTTCAACGAAGAGCGCATCCAGCGCTTCATTGTCGATGACGACGCTCCGGAACTTGGCGACGACAGCCAGGACGGGCAGGCACGGCGGATATGGGTTGGCGACCTGTACCTGAAGGTCGACTACGATGGCGACGGCATCGCTGAACTGCGCCGGGTGCGCCTCGCCGGTATGGAAAACGGCAAGCTGCTGGAGAACGAGCTGGCTGACGGCCAGCCCTACGCATACTTCTCGCCTATCCCGATGACGCACAAGTTCTACGGCTTGTCGATCGCGGACGTGACGCGCGACATGCAGCTGATCAAGTCGACGGTGACCCGGCAGCTGCTCGACAACATGTACCGGACGAACAACGCCCGGTCGGCGGTCAGCGACAAGGTCAACATGGACGACCTGCTGAACCCAGTACCGGGCGGCGTCGTGCGTATGCTGGGTGGCGCGGCTCCCGAAGGCCAGATCATGCCGCTGGAGACCGCCCCGATCATGCAGGAAGCCATCGGCGTCCTGAACTACGTCGACGGCATTCTTGAAGCCCGGTCCGGCACGTATCAGAACAATGTCGGCTTCGACCCGAACAGCATCAACAAGACGGCCACAGCGGCCAACCTGAGCTCCAACAGCTCGCAGCTGCGCCAGGAAATGATCGCGCGCATCGCAGCCGAGACCGGCGTGAAGTCGATCTTCCGCAAGATCCTCGAACTGGTATGCAAGCACCAGGACGAACCGCGCACGGTCCGGATCAACAAAGTCTGGACGATGATGGATCCGCGCAGCTGGAACGACCAGATGGGCCTGACCATCAACGTGGGCCTCGGCACGAATAACAAGGACCAGATGCTGGCGCACCTGGCGGCCATCGCCGCGAAGCAGGAGCAGATCCTGATGCAGCTGGGGCCGAACAATCCGCTCTGCACGCTGGAGAACTATTACCACACCCTGGCAAAGATGGTGGAGAACGGCGGTTTCCGGTCGCCCGACCCGTTCTTCACCGATCCCTCGAAGTCGCCGACACCACCGCAGCCACCGAGCAACCCGCATGCCGGCGCGCAGGTCCAGGCACAGACAGATTTGCAGAAAGAGCAGATGCGCCTGCAGGCCGAGCCGCAGATCGAGCAGCTGAAAGGCCAGATCGAGACCGACCGCGCCATCCGCATTGCTCAGATCAACGCCGATGCCACGATCGAGGCCGCCCGCATCAAGGCGGGGCAGGACGGATCGATCGCGCAGATGCAGGCCTCGATGGATGGCATGCAGACGGTGCTGCAGCACCTGTTCGATGCCAGCCAGAACAATCAGGACCGTGCTTTGCAGGCGCAACAGGCTGCCCAGGCACAAGCGCAACCCCAGCCGGCAGGTAGCTGATGGATCGTGACGAAGAGATACGCCGCGCGCAGCGTGCAAAGGTCATTCTGGAAGACGATCTGGTGGTCGAGGCGCTCGCCCAGATAGAAGCCACCGAGATCACGCGGCTCATCGAAAGCGACCTGGGTGACGTCCGGACCCGGGAGGACGCATACCTGTCGATCCGCGCCGCCCGGGCATTCCGCGACTACTTCGGCAGGGTGATCAGCGACGGCAAGGTCGCCGCTGCCAGGAACGCCCAGTCAAACCGCCAACACTGAGGATCTGAATGGCTGAAGCACAAGCATCCGCGCCGGTCGAGGCAGCGGAACCCGGTTCGCATGGCGACAGCGCCGCGATCGACAAGATGTTCTCCCTTCTGGGCGGCACCGAGGATACGGACGCGCTCGAGGAACAGGATACGGCAGGCGCGGACGACGCTCAGCCAGATTCAGAGGCCGAACAGGCCGAGGACGACGCACCTTCCGAGGGGGAGGCCAGCGACGAAGAACAGGGCGAAGAAGCTGAACAGCCGGAAACGGCTGCCATCGGCGCACCGCTCAGTTGGAGCGCAGAGGACAAGGCCGTTTTTGCGTCACTCCCACCCGAAGCGCAGGCAGTCATTGCCCGCCGGGAGAGCGAGCGCGACAAGGCGACGAACTCCAGCCTCAAGGAAGCTGCCGAGATCAAGAAAAACGCGGAAGCGGTGATCCAGGCGGCCACACAAGAGCGGCAGCGCCTGTCGGCGCGGCTTGCTTCGGAAGACAATACCCTGATCCAACAGTTCGCCGAGAAGTTTTCGGACATCAAGTCCGAAGGCGATCTCGACCGGCTGGCGGCGTCCGATCCTGCCCGCTATGCGCTGTTCCAGCGCGACCGCGAGAAGCTGCAGGGGCGGCTGTCCGAACGCGCCCAGCTCGAAGCGCGCAACCAGGCTGACGCTCGTACGCAGCTCGGCCAGTACGCGACAGAGCAACGCAAGCTGATCGCCGAGAAAGCACCAGAGTTCGTCGATGAAAAGACGGGCGCGAAGCTTCGGGCGGATAGCGCCAGCTACCTGAAGGAAATTGGGTACTCACAGCAGGAGATCGACGGCGTCCTGGACCACCGGCTCTACGTTGTCCTCGCGGATGCCCTGAAGGGCCGCGCGTACAAGCAGGCCGCTACCAAGGTCGCCACCAAGACGGCATCTGCACCGCGTGTGCAGACGCCCGTCAAGCCTGCCAGGTCCGAAGCACAGCCGAACCAGTCACGCGCCGCCACAAACAAAATCCTGCGCAGCGGCACCGACTCTGAACGGGCTGATGTGCTCCTCAAAATACTAGGATAGGACCTGACATATGGCTACCGCACCGACCAACACCTTCCAGTCCTACCAGTCGGTAGGCACTCGTGAAGACCTGAAAGACTTCATCAGCAACATCGCGCCGACTGCCACGCCGTTCCTGACGATGTGCACCAGCACCGATGCCGAGAACACGTATTTTGAATGGCAGACCGACACGTTCGCGCAGCCGAACCCGCAGAACGCGGCGGTCGAAGGCGCGGACTCCGTCGGTGATGCCGTAGTGCCGACCGTGCGCGTCGGCAACCGCACGCAGATCTCGACCAAGAACCTGGTCGTGTCCGGCACCCAGGATGCCACCAACAAGGCGGGCCGCGGTAAAAAGGAAACCGCGTACCAGATCACCAAGAAGACGAAGGAGTTGAAGCGCGACATGGAAGCCGCGCTGGTGCAGAACAACCCGTCCAGCGCCGGCAGCGCCGCCACGGCGCGCCTGACTGGATCGGCGGAAAGCTGGTTCGTGACGAACGTGAACCGCGGCACGGGCGGTGCCAACGGCGGCTTCAGCGGCGGCACGGTGGCTGCACCGACCGACGGCGTTCTGCGTCCCTTCACCGAGGGCCAGCTGAAGAGCATCCTCCAGTCGGTGTTCAACGCCGGTGGCGATCCGGACATGCTCCTGATGCCGGCTGCCATCAAGCAGGAGTTCTCGACCTTCTCCGGCAATGCCAACCGCATGGCCGAGGCGGAAGAGAAGAAGCTGTTCGCTGCGGTCGACGTTTACGAGAGTGACTTCGGTCAGCTGAAGGCGGTTCCCGACCGCTTCATGCGCCCTCGCAGCGTGATGGCGCTGCAGTCCGACCTCTGGAAGGTTGCCTACCTCCGTCCGCTGGTCGTTAAGCCCTTGGGAGACACCGGCGACAGCACGAAGAAGGAGATCATCTCCGAGTACGGGCTGATGTGCATGAACGAGGCAGGCAACGGCATCATCGCCGACGTGACCTGATCCTGATCGCAAGATCGTAACCCTGAGGGCGGCCTGAGTGCCGCCCTTTTCTTTTGGAGACCGACATGGCCGACGAAAACCCTTCCGACGAGAACCGTCTCGCAAAGGCCCGCAAGCCGGGCAAGATGGTGCGCGTCAAGTGCATCGTGAAAAACCAGCCCTGGGTCAATGACAGCCCCATGGAGTTCCTCGAGATCCGCGAGGTGACCGAGGACGATGCGCTTCTGCTCGTCGAGCGCGACCACGTGACCCTGTTGGAGGACAAGTAATGTCGGTCGTCAACAAACAGCACGACGACGGGTCGCTCAGCCTGATCGACACTGTCACGGGCCGGCGTCACCTGCGCGTGGGCGGCCTGCTCTGGCGGAACGAGGTCATTGCCGTGCAGCCGCTGGCCGGCGGTAACGATGCGGCGGCCGGTCTTGGCTCCTGGGCGAACCCAGAGTCCGCTCGCATCATCGTGACCGGCATCATGGTGGACGTGACGACTCCCTCGACAGCCGCCGCCACGATGAACGTCGGCTCGGCCGCGAATGCCGCGACCTCATCCTCGAACCTGATCAGCGGCGTCACCATCGGTGCGGTCGAAGATGTCGACGATGTGACGAACAAGGGCGGATCGGGCAGCACCGTACTGGGCGTCAACCCCGGCCAGTCGATCAATTTCTCGACCGCCTCTGGCGCGTCGGCAGGCATGATCGCAAACGCCTACATCCGCTTCATCGTGGTGTAAGCCATGCGCTTTATCTGCTTCACTCCAGCACCGCTCTCCACGGCTTTGCTGCAGGCGGGCACGACGTCGTCGAACGTCGCGTTCAACCCGCCTTCGGGTGCTTCGCTGGCCAAGATGCCTCAGGCGAAGATCACGACCCTTGGCTCGACGCCCGCCTACATCGAGATGGGCAGCGCTTCTGCCGTGGCAATCGTCCCCACGATCACGACGCTTGGATCCATGCCGATCGCGGCGGGCGAGACGAAGGTGATCACGACCGGCGGACAGACATCGCTGGCGGCGATCACCCAGACCGGATCCACGACGCTGTCGATCACGCCAGGCACGGGCAGCTAATGGCCCGGCTTGTCGACAGCACGGATGCCGGCGGCGTCACGACGACTTACGAGATCGACGAAGACGGCAACGTGCTGGTCAAACGCAGCCAGGTGCTGGCGGAACACTTCGCGGCCAACAGGCAGGCCTACAACGCGTTTTCGCTGAGCGACCGTGCCCGGGATATCTGGCGCATGGCAAGCATACCTGCCGTGATCGTTGAGAAGTGGCTGAACGAGGACGGTATCAACGTCTTCCGCAAGTCGGATGCCGAGCGAGTGCGGCGCAAGCTGAACGATCCCGAATGGCGGTGGCTGCGTACGGCCCCGGGCAAGCTATGAGCCTCGACAACTACGCCGACTTGCAAACCTCGGTGCTGAACTGGATGGCACGCGAAAGCGACCAGTTCATCACGGCGCGGGTGCCCGACTTCATCGCGCTGTTCGAAACCAATGTCGTGACCGATCTGCGCGTGCGCGAGATGGAACTCGTCGCTCCGCTGACGCTGACGGCAAACATCCTGCCGCTGCCAGCCAATTATCTGGAAATGCGCCGCATCAGCCTGCAGGGCTCGTTCGTCGCGCCTATCGAGTACGTCACGCCGCAGGTCATGGACGAGGACTACGGCATCGACAACGGTTCTGGCCAGCCCACGGCCTACACGATCGTCGGACAGAACCTGATCATCGCGCCGGCACCTGCAGCACCGCCGCAGATGCCGCCTGTCGCGCAGCTGACCTATTACGGCTTCACACCGCTTTCGACCGCCGCGCCGGTGAACTGGCTACTGACCAAGTACCCGAACGCCTACCTCTACGGCGCGCTGGCGGAAGCCGTTCCCTGGTCGGACGATCCCACGGACCAGACCTGGGCCGCGCGCCGCGACCAGGTCATGGGCAAGATCACCTCCGCCGACAGCCGTGCCGAGCATCCGGGCACGCTCCAGATGCGCCGCTACGGGTCGACGCCATGATCATCCGCCCGGGCGAGTTCGCGCCTGATCAAGCCGATTTCCAGAACATGGGCTCCTCGAACGTCGTAAACGTCCTACCGTTGACTTCCAAGGACTACGGCCCGCTGCCGTCATTGGCGCCCTATAGCGGCCCGCTTGCACTGCCGTGCCAGGGCGCCGTCGCGTACCAGGACGCCAGCGGCAACAACTACGTCTTCGCGGGCGATGCGCACTCGCTGTACATGCTGCAGTCCGGCAGCCCTGCCTTCACAAACGTTTCCAAAAGCGGCGGCTACAACACGCCAGCGAACGGCTTCTGGCGCTTCTGCCAGTACGGTCTCTACATCATCGCGACCAACTTCGCCGACAATGTCCAGGTGTTCACCATAGGCACGTCGACGCTGTTTGCGGATCTGTCGTCGTCAGCCCCACGCGGCGCGCAGGCGGCTATCATCCGCAACTTCCTCGTGCTGGGAAACACCTACGACACGGCGAACGGCGCAAAGCCACAGCGTATATGGTGGTCGGGCCTGGGCGATCCCACGAACTGGCCGGCACCGGATACGAACGCGGCATATGCAGCCGAGTCCGACCTGCAGGACCTGTTCGGCTACTACGGGCATGTGACGGGCATCGTCGGCGACCTCGGCACGTCCGATGGCGCGATCTTCTGCCAGCGCGCCGTCATCCGGATCAACTACGATGGCGCGCCGGACATCTTCACAATCCTGCCGGCTGAGAACGTGCGCGGCACATCGTCACCTGCCTCAATCGTCCAGCTTGGCGCCGTCGTCTACTACCGCGCCGATGATGGGTTCTATGTCTTCGATGGCACCACCTCGATGCCGATCGGCTTCCAGAAGATCGACAACTTCTTCCTGAAGATGGCCGATCCGGCCTACGTCAACCAGATCGTCGGCGGCGCGGACCCGATCTCGAAGGTGATCTACTGGTCGTTCGCGACGCAGGGCAGCAACGGGCTGAACAACGCGACGCTGATATACCACCCGGTGCTGCAGCGCTGGTCGTATGCGGCGTTCGGCGCGCAGTATTTCCTCCGGGCGCTGTCCTTCGGCTACACGCTCGACCAGCTGGACCAGTTCGGCACACTCGATACCCTGCCGGCCTCGCTGGATTCTCCTGTCTGGACCGGCGGCCGCTTGCAACTGGCTGCATTCGACTCCTCGAACCGCATGGGATACTTCTCAGGGCCGAACCTGGCGGCAATCGTCGACACTTCGGAAGATCAGCTCTTCGCCGGCAAGCGCGCTCGGGTCACCAACGCCAAGCCGCTGACCGACGGCGGCGCACCGACAGTGTCAATCGGCTCGCGCGACCGGCTTGTCGATGCGGTCAATTGGGGTCCAGCCATCCCGATGGATGAGATCGGCAACGCCTTCCAGCGCTCAGATGGGCGGTATCATCGTGCCCGCATCCAGCAGCCGGCGGGTGCCATCTGGCAGCACCTGATCGGCGTCGATGTCGATGCCCGCGCGACGGGAGTGCGCTGATGGCACGGTCTTCCTATCCCGGCGTCGACGCCAACTCCGCCGATGAGAGCAAGCATCGCCAGCAGATGGCGCGCGCCATCGGCAACCTGAACAGCGGCAAGATGAACGCGGTCGCGGATGTGACCCTGAATGCCAACGCGACCAGCACGACGGTGACGGACGGCCGGATCGGTCCTGCCAGTCACATCACGCTCGAACCCGTTACCGCGGACGCCCTGACTGCGAAGCAGGCGGGCCTGTTCGTCTCATCGCGGGTGAAAGGCAGCTGCACGATCTCGCATGCTTCGGCTGCGGCAACCGACCAGACTTTCACGATGCTGATCATCGGCTGACACTGTGGAGATCTGGGGCGTTCCGCAGCACATGGCAGACGTGGTCTGGCCTTGGGTCGAACCGTGCCTCGTGCCGTCGATCAGGTTGGCCGGCACGCACCTGCCGGTGCACGTCCTGGAGCATATCCAGGCGGGTCGCGCACAGCTTTATGTGCAGGCGCCCGTCAGCGCCACGCCACCCTTCGAGATCGCGGCCTGCGTTGTCACCGAGCTGTTGCACTACCCGCTGAAGCGCGTGTGCCGGGTGTGGCTGGCAGGCTCAAACGGCGAGGCCGACTGGCAAGGCTTTGTCGACCTGCTCGCGCGGGAAGCGAAGGCGCACGGCTATGACGCGCTCGACGCCATCGGCCGTCGCGGCTGGAACCGGTATTTTAAAGGCAAGGAACTCGGCCCCGTGGTCGTGAAGGAGTTGGCATGAGCAAGGGAGGCAGTTCGGGCGGCAGCGGAAGCAGCAGCACCCCGCAGTCCCAGAACAGCACCAGCTGGTCGACGCCGTCGGCGCTTGCGCAGAACTCGATCGATACGGCCGACGGCAACGCGGCCAACCTGTACCAGTCGGGTGGGCTGACGCCGTATTACCAAGGCCAGACTTACGCAGGGCTGACGATGCCGCAGTCGACGGCGATCTCCCAGAACTACGATCTCGGCATCGGCGGCAGCACCGGCCTGAATACCTCGAACGGCACCTACAGCAACATCGCCTCGAACGGCGTCTACAATCCTGCGAACAGTACGCTGTCGGCGATCAGCGGCGGATCGATGCTGAATAGCAATCCGGCGACCGCAGGCCTGACCTCGATGGCGAGCGGATCGGCGACGAACCCGTACCTGAACTCGATGTTCAGCCAGGCGGCATCCGGCGTGCAGGCGGCGAACGACAGCAACTTCAACTCGGCCGGCAGGCTTGGATCGGGGGCGCAGGCCTTTGGCAGCGGCCAGACGCTCGACAACCTCGCGACCAACCTCTACGGCGGCGCTTACGCGCAGAACCAGGCGAATGCGCTTGCGGCGGACCAGACACTGTCCGGCAACTACAACACCGGCGTTTCAGACATGCTGGGTGCGGCATCGCAACTGTCGAACAACGCGAACGTCAGCGCGTCGGATCAGCTGTCGGCGGCGGGCGGCTTGAACTCGAATTACTACAGCCAGCTTTACGGCGCGAACCAGGCGCTCAACGCGTCAAGCCTGCTCCAGCAAAACCAGCAAGGCCAGATCAACGCGAACATGGCGGCATACAACGCGCAGACGCCGCTTGCGGCTCTGCAGAACTACGAGGGGCTGACCTCGCCATACCTGAACCTCGGAATGTCCAACCAAAACAACTCGTCGATAGGCATGAATAACACTGGCAGCTTCCAAAAAGATATCGGATATGCGGGTTCCGTGATGAGCCTTTTGGGAGCCGTCGCATGATGTCACCATATAACATGGGAATGGGAATGCCCGGCCAGAGCATGGGTGGCGGTCTCCCTCAGCCCGGTATGCAGCGTCCTCAGATGCAGCAACAGGGCATGCAGCAGCCCAACATGCAGCAGCTTCAGCAGATGTACCAGATGTACCAGCAGGCGAGTGGACAGGGCGGCGCGCAAGGCCAGCCTGGACCGAACGGCGCGGGCATCATGCAGCGCGTGGGTGGCTGGGGCAACGCGCCTGGGCAAGGCAGCGGTGCACTCGGCATGATCAGCGGCAACGCACCTGTTTACGGCGCTCTCGGCCTCAGCCCGTCCGCAGGCGCGCCATCAAACCTGTTGCAGGGCGGGTCCTCGAACGGCGGCGGCAGCCTGTTGTCGCAGGCGCTCGGTAGCGGCAGCAGCGGTGGTGGTGGCTTCCTGTCGGGCCTGTTCGGAGGTGCTGGCAGCGGCGCGCAGAGCTTGGCCGGAAGCGACTTCAGCGGCGGCGGCATCGGTAGTAGTTTCTGAGGTAGACGATGGGATTTCTTGACAGCCTGTTCGGGGGATCGTCGGACACGGGCGCTACACCTGCGGCAGCGCCCTCGCAGGACATGTCGCAGTCGGCACCCGCATCTCCCGCCGATCCGTCGCAGAGCAGTCCCGACTTCTTCGATAAGGTCACGAGCTGGGCGAACTCGCCGGCAGGGCAGGGCTTCATCTACGGCCTGGTCTCGACACCCGGCCATCAGTCCGGCGCGGCGCTCGGCAATGCCATGCGCTCATCGCAGTATGCTCAGGACATGGCGGTGCAACGTGCACAGACCCAGGCGCAGACGGCGGGGGTCAATGCCGACACGCAGAACCGCTACCTGAACAATCTCCTGACTGGACAGACGCTGCGGTACTACGGTCTCGATCCGAGCACCGGGCGTCCTTTGTCCGGTCCCTCGCCCTCGGCAGCACCGGGCGCACCGATGACGGGTATGGCCGGTCCGTCAACCACGGGCTTGCTGGCAGGATCACAGCCACAGACGAACACATCGCCGGTCGATGGCATGCCGACCGGCATGCTGGGCGGATCGCAACAAGGGAGTGCTCCGCCACCCACACAAGGATTGCTGTCACAGGGGCAATCCCAGCTGCAGTCGCCGATATCCAACATGTCGCCTCCAGCGCTGATCCAGCGCGGCATGGCCATGATGCAGGGTCTGCCGGGGGGAGCGCAGGCCGGGGCCTCGATGGTCGAGCAGGGCATGAAGCTGCTTCAGTCCGGCATGCAGGTCGCGCCCGACGGGCAGAGTGTCACGGCGATACCGGGCTTCAACAGCACCCTGTACAACAAGTCCATGGCGGACAGCTGCGGTACCGAAGCCGGCAAGATCCCGGGAGAAGCCATGCTGCAGGACAACCAAGGCAACCAGCAGCGCCAGACCGACGCCGCGCGCATTGGTCTCGAAGGCAGCCAGAAGGTCATCGACGGCGTGACCTACCGTGATCCGACATCGGGCAAGATGGTCACCGGGCCAATGAGCCTCGGCAACTTTCTCGGCACGGGTGGCGGTTTGCCGCAAGGAGCGCCAAGCGCGCCGGTGACCGGCCTGCTGGGCGGGAACTCACAGCCGCAAGGCGAGACGGGGTTGCTGTCGAACCCAGGTGCGGCCGCGACGCTCAGCAACGCCGCAGCGCCAGCCGGTATGCGGCCGCCGATGATGCCGCCGAATGGCGGAGGCCTCACGCCTGCGCAGGGACCGGCGGGCCAGCCGCAGGTGCAGGTGGTCGGCAAGCCGGTGTACACGCCGCAGGAAACAGCCGAGGCAAACGAGACGGGTAAGAACATCGCCGACGCGAAGAAGGGCGTCGCCGCGATCGACAGCCGCATCGGGAATGCTAAGGCGATCATCGGCAGCATGATGCAGCTTGCGGACCAGGTGCCGTATGGGCCGCATTTTGAGGATCGTCTTGCGGCGCTGAACGCGGTGAAAGACCCTTCCGCGCAAGCTACCTACGATTTCCAGAACAAGAACTCGAACCTCTTCACGCAGGAACTGCCGGGTATCATCCAGAACTCGGGCGGCCGCGTCGACATCCCGCTGGTCAACGCGATCAAGGACGCCAGCGCGGTCCCGATGGATGCCGACCCGGCAGCCAAGAAGCAGGTGCTGCAGAACCTCTCGAACATGCTGGAGAAGGCACAGCAGAACGCGCACGGCAATCTCAGCGCCCTGACCGGACAGCCGTCGTATTATGACGGACAAACCGCCTCCAACAGCAAGACGGGCGACCGGCTGGTATATCGCGGTGGTCAGTGGACGCCCCTGAAATGACGTACCTTCCCGATGGCTTCGCGGTGGACGGCGGTTCAGTACCCGCTGCGACGGGCCTGCCCGATGGGTTCACCACCGACGCGCCCGCAGACGCGATGCCCACGCCGCTGCCGTCGGGCAACAGCATGGCGCAAGATGCCGCGCAGGGGTTCGTGCACGGCGCGGCCAACGCAGCCCGGTTCATCAGCGATCCCCTGGTACGCGGCGCGAACGACGTAGGCTTGATGTCGGACGCCACGCGCAACGACATCCTGACGAACCTGAACGGCTACAACCAGATGTTCCAACAGGGGGCCGGCAAGACGCTGGGCGGCAAGGCAGGCGACTTCGCCGGCAGCACCGCCGTCACGCTGCCGCTGATGGGCGTGGCTGGAAAGGCTGTGGGTGCGGCGGCGGGTGCGGCAAGCAGCATTCCGGCTGTCGGGGATGCCCTTGCTTCGGCAGGCAGCACAGCTTCAGACCTGCTGAACACGAACGGGGCGACGAAAGTCCTTGGCAAGGCGCTGGCGGGAGCAGGATACGGCGCGGCGGCCAGCACCATCGCGAACGGCGGCGGCGAACAGTCTACCGGCGATGCGGCGCTCGGCGGCGCGATCGGGGGCGGAGTCCTTGGAGGCCTTGGCGGCGCGATTGGGCAGGGCGTCCGGTCGGCGCTCGGGACCGCCATCAGCCCCGGCGTATCCGACCTCGCCAGCCGGGCGGTGAACGACTACGGCATTCCGCTGAGGACGAGCCAAATATCGGGCAGTCCCGCCGTCAAGATCACGGACTCCGTGCTGTCGCGTCTGCCCGGTACGGGATACACGGCCAGCAACGAGGCACAGCGCGCAGCCTTCACCAAGGCCGTGGGACAGACGTTCGGAGTCGACAGCGACAGCCTGTCGCCCACAGTCATGCAGGATGCGAAGGACCGCATTGGCGGCATGTTCGACAGCGTGGCGAACAACACGAACATCACGAACACGAACCAGCTGGTCAGCGACCTGCAGGGGGTCGGCGACAACGCCCGCCAGGTGCTGAGTTCGAACGACGTCGCGCCGATCCAGAACCAGATCGACAACATCAAATCGTCGATCAACCCGGATGGCGTGCTGACGGGCACGACCTACCAAGCGCTCACGAAGAAGGGTGCGCCTCTTGATCGCGCCATCCAGTCGATGGATCCGAACACGTCCTTCTACGCCCAGCAGGTCCGCAACACGCTGGACGACGCGCTGGCGCAGCATGCCTCGCCCGAGGACCTCGCCACGCTTCAGTCAGCGCGCCTGCAGTACAAGAACATGAAGACGGTCGAACCGCTGGTGCAGAAGGCTGACGCCAACTACCAGATCAGCCCCGCGCTGCTGCAGGGCAGAGTGATCAACAGCTTCGACAACTCGGCCTATACCGGCGCGGGGCAGCTCGGCGACCTCGCGAAGATCGGTCAACAGTTCGTGAAGGAGACGCCGAACAGCGGCACGCCGGAGCGCAACTGGGTTCTCGGCCTGCTGGCCGCGCCTGCCAAGATCGCGGGCGGCATAGCGGGCATCGGTGCCGGCAGGCTCGCCTCGTCGGCGCTGAACAATCCGGCCGTGGTACGGGGACTGCTGGCAGCCGAACCGCCGCCGATGCCGCTGACCGGCCTGCTCAGTTCAGGAGCGGTTCCAGGGGAAGTCCTGGGAGCGCGTTCCCTGCTGAGCGACGGGGCGTCGCCCTGATGTGCGGATACGTCCGGTGAACACGAAGTCGGTGCCGCGCAGGATCAGCCAAGCGAAGCCGCCGAAAGCGACGGCTACACTTAACGGGCCGTCCGACAGTTTACCGGGATAGCCAACAGCAACGAAGCCGAAGGCGGCAAGCGCAACGAGCAAAGCGACGCGGTCAGCCCAGATCATTTTCGAAACATGCGACGGAGGTTGTGAAAATGCAAGAGCATCACGCTTCCGATCACAACCGCCCACACCCGCTTCGGCGGGTTTTCTTTTGTCCGGAGGCCTGATTGGCAACTGAACAGTTCACGGAGTATTCGCCGACGCCGGCGAACAACATCAGCCCGTCGCCGGTGGGTGCGCCGCCCGGCATGGCGCCGTCAGGCGTCAGACCGGAGCTGCAGGAGATGCAGTCGGTCATCGCCAACGTCGGCCAGCAGCTCGCGACGCTGACGACATTCTACGAAGGCACCAGCCCGCCGACGCTGCCGACCGGCGTGTCCGCGCTGCCCGGCATGATGTGGCACGACACGTCCACGAACGAACTGCGGATGATGTCGCAGGA
>CALMVH010000073.1:10590-20342 GCA_937873165.1 uncultured Rhodospirillales bacterium | reverse complement strand
GGAGCCACCCCCTTGCGCGCCGCCGCGGGATGAGCCGCCCCCATAGGAACCGCCGTACGACCCGCCATCGTGGTCACCGCGCGGGCGGGGGGCTGGCGCAGCTGCCGATGCCGGAACGCCTTCCGACAGGATTTCGACGATGTTCATGACCTGCGGCCCTTTCGGACCCCGCCCGATCTCGCACAGAAGCTCCGCCTGGTCGTTGATTTGCTGCAATCCGGCGCGATGCAGGACGGAAACGTGCAGGAAGGCATCGGGAGAGCCATCGAGGGGCGATACGAAACCGAACCCCTTGGTCGGGTTGAACCATTTAAGCTTGGCCTTGATTTCCTGACCGGTATTTCCAGCGCCGTCGTCGTAGTGTGACAAGACCGTTTCCTTTTTGGCGACCCGCCGGCGCGCGCCGGACATGCCATGCAAGCATTAATACTAAACCTATGCCTTAATTCGCCTCAAATGCCAATTAGATTCTTGAAAGCGTTCTTGCTCTTTTATTACCGGCATCCTGTCGTCAGTTGCGTGAAAAGTAGCCTCGCGCGTTAAGGACTTTCGGAGTAAACTGCCGGCAATAGAAACAGGAAAGCCTGGCCTGGCTGGCCGGCTGCCGTCATGAGAGGTTACATGACTGTTGTACCCGCCGATGCACCGTATCCATGGTTGCATCACTACCCGCACAAAGTCGATTACAACGCCGCGCTGCCTGCCTTTCCGCTGCACAGCCTGATGGAATCGGCGGTCGCGCTGTACCCGGACAATCCGGCCTTCGACTTCCTGGGGAAACGATACAAGTACCGGCAGATCGGCGACCTGGTGGATCGCGCCGCGGCGGGGTTCCAGCGACTGGGCGTGACCCGGGGATCGCGTGTCGGGCTGGTCCTGCCGAACTCCCCCTACTACCTGATCGCCTTTTTCGCCGTGCTGAAGGCCGGCGGCATGGTGGTGAACTTCAACCCGCTGTACACCGAACGCGAAGTTGCAGCGCAGATGAACGACAGCGGCGCCACCGTCATGGTGACGCTGGATGTAAAGGCGCTCTACGACAAGATCGCCGGCAGCATGGGCAAGACCAAGCTGCAAACAATCGTGGTCTGCCCCATGGCGGGTATCCTGCCGTTTCCGAAAAACCTGATGTATCCGGTTGTGAAAAGACGGGATATCGCGCACGCCCGTGCCGGCGTAAGGCACGTCACCTTCGAGGCGCTGACGTCTTCCGCCGACGGGCTGAAGCCGGTGGAGGTCGATCCCGCCACCGATGTCGCGCTGCTGCAATACACGGGCGGAACCACCGGCGTGCCCAAGGGCGCGATGCTGACGCACGCCAATGTCTGCGCCAATGCCGAGCAGGCAAGCCTGTGGCTGCATACCGGCGAACCCGGGAAGGAGCGGGTCCTGGCGGTGATTCCGTTCTTTCATGTCTTCGCCATGACGGCGGCGCTGATGTTCAGCGTGCGCATGGGCGCCGAACTGATCGCCCTGCCGCGGTTCGAGACCGGCCAGGTGCTGAAAACGATCCGCCGCCGCAAGCCCACGATCTTTCCCGCCGTGCCCACGATCTACAACGCCATCATCAATCATCCCGATCAGGCGGACTACGATCTGTCTTCGATCAAGCTGTGCATCTCCGGCGGCGCGCCGCTGCCGGTCGAGGTCAAGGAAACGTTCGAAAAGGTGACCGGCTGCCATCTGGTCGAAGGCTACGGCTTGTCCGAAACCTCGCCCATCGCCACGGTCAACCCGGTGGCGGGATTGCAGAAGCCGGGTTCCATCGGGCTGCCGGTGCCGCAGACTGTGATCGAGATCGTGTCGCTGGAAGATCGCACCACCGTGCTGCCGACGCGCGAAAAAGGCGAGATCTGCATCCGGGGCCCGCAGGTGATGGCGGGATACTGGAACCAGCCGGAGGAAACCGCCGCCGCCATGGAAGGCGGCCGGTTCCATACGGGCGATGTCGGCTATATGGACGAGGACGGCTACACGTTCATCGTCGACCGCCTGAAGGACATTGTGATCGCGGGCGGCTTCAAGATTTATCCCCGCATCGTGGAGGAGGCGGTCTTCCAGCATCCGGCGGTCGAGGAATGCATCGCGGCGGGCGTACCCGACGGATACCGGGGGCAGACGATCAAGCTGTGGGTCAAGCTGAAGGACGACAAGGCCGTGACGGAGGCCGAGCTGAAGACCTTCCTTGCGCAGCATCTGTCGGCGATCGAGATGCCGAAACAGATCGAGTTCCGAACCACCCCCTTGCCGAAGACCCTGATCGGCAAGTTGTCGCGCAAGGCGATCCTTGACGAGGAAGCGGCAACAAAGCAAGGCAGCCCATGAGCCGCGATGTTCATCTTGTGCTGGTCGGCGGCCTGGCGGGTACCGGCAAGACCGAACTGTCCCTGGAAGTCGCCCGCAAGACAGGGTTTGCCTTCTACGACAAGGATTTGATGAACGGCCCGATGGTGGATCAATTGCTGGTGGCTCTGGGCAGCGATGCGGCGGACCGGGAGTCGAAGCTGTATCTCGATAAGGTCAGGCCGCTGGAGTACAATTGCCTGATGAACGCCGCGCGCGAAAGCATATCGCTGGGCGTTTCCGCCGTCGTCACAGCCCCTTTCCTGAGGGAAATGACCGACACGCATTGGCGGATCGAGCTACAGCACGATTCCGAACGCGCGCTGGGCCGAAAGGTAGGCGTCAGCTATGTCTGGGTCCACACGAGCGACGAGGTGATGCACCGCCGCCTGGTAAACCGCCGCGCAGCCCGCGACAAGCACAAGCTGGATCATTGGGACGCGTATCTTGCCAAGGCGCGGCAGGTTCGCCCGCTTCAGCCGTGCTTCGAGGTCAACTGTTCCACCAATTTCGAAACCGAGTTTCGCGCCCTGGAAGTGATCCAGAAGTTCGGCCTCGTCGACGCGGGGCTGGCGCCGGCATTGAAAAAACAACGCCAAGGGTTTACGTTAACGTAAGCTGCTTCCGGAAGGATGGGCGCCATGACCGTTGATGCCGTTTCAAGCCTGCCGGGTGAACCCCGCCACACGATCGGTGAACTCGCCGAGGAGTTCGGGCTGACCCTGCGCTGTATCCGTTACTACGAGGATGAAGGCCTGCTGTCCCCGCAGCACATCGGCAAGACCCGCATCTACAGCCGCGCCGACCATGCCCGCCTGAAGCTGATCTGCCGGGGCAAGCGTCTGGGCTTCTCCATTGCCGAAATCAAGGAGTTCATCGACCTGTATGCGGTTGATCATAGCCAGGCCGAACAGATGCAGTTCCTGCTGGGCCTCGCGCGCCGCCGCATGCAGGCCCTCACCACGCAGATGGCCGATGTGCGGCAGACGCTGACCGAACTGCAGCAGATCGAGCGCGATATCCTGAAACACCTGCAACGAAACTCCGCTGAAAAGGATCCAAATTCATGAACAAGGTCGTGATCGCAGGCTACAAACGCTCCCCCTTCCACCTGGCCAACAAGGGCGCGCTGGTGCGGGTGCGGCCCGACGATCTGGCCGCCACCGTGATCCGCGCGCTGGTGGAGGAAAGCGGCATCGACGAATCCGTGCTGGAAGACCTGATCCTTGGCTGCGCCTTTCCCGAGGGAGAACAGGGCTTCAACGTCGCGCGGCTGATCGGGCTGCTGGCGAAGCTGCCGCTCTCGACTGCCGGCACCACCGTGAATCGTTTCTGCGGCTCGTCGATGCAGGCGATCCACATGGCGGCGGGCGCGATCGCGATGGGCGCGGGCGAGGCGTTTATCTGCGCGGGCGTCGAATCCATGACCCGCGTGCCGATGGGCGGCTTCAACCCTATGCCTAACCCGAAGCTGATAGACCCTGCCGTGCAGGCCTTCATTTCGATGGGCGACACGGCGGAGAACCTGGCGGTCAAGTACCAGATCACGAGGGCGGCGCAGGAGGAGTTCGCGCTCGCCTCGCACCGCAAGGCCGCCGAGGCGCAGGCTGCGGCCCGGTTCAAGGCGGAGATCGTGCCGATCCAGACCGCCGAGGGTCTGGTGGACAAGGACGGCTGCATCCGCCCCGACACCAGCCTCGAAAAACTGGCGGAGCTGAAGCCCGCTTTCCAGGCGACGGGCACCGTGACGGCGGGCACGTCCTCGCCGCTGACGGACGGGGCAGCGGCGACGATCATTGCGTCCGAGGACTACGCGCGGGCGCACGGCCTGCCGATCCTTGCCCGCATCCGCGCCATCGCGGTCGCCGGCTGCGCGCCCGACATCATGGGCATCGGCCCGGTGCCCGCCGCGCACAAGGCGATGAAGCGCGCGGGCGTCACCATGGCCGACATCGACTACGTCGAGCTGAACGAGGCCTTCGCCGCGCAATCGATGGCGGTCATCCACGACCTCGGCATCCCGCTCGACAAGCTGAACCGCGACGGCGGCGCCATCGCGCTAGGCCACCCGCTGGGCGCCAGCGGCGCGCGCGTGACTGGCAAAGCCGCTTCGGTGCTGAAGGAAGAGGGCAAGACCCTCGCGCTCGCCACGATGTGCATTGGCGGCGGCATGGGGATTGCGACCGTGCTGGAAGCCGCGTGATGGCCATCGAAAAGGTCGCCGTCCTCGGCGCGGGCGTCATGGGTGCGGCGATTGCGGCGCATGTCGCCAATGCGGGCGTGCCCGTGCTGCTGCTAGACATCGTGCCCGAAGGCGCCGCCGACCGTAGCGCCGTTGCCAAGGGCGCCATCGAAAAAATGCGGAAGGCCGATCCCGCGCCCTTCATGAGCCAGCGCGCCGTGAAACTGGTGACGGCGGGCAACCTGGAGGACGATCTGGGTCAATTGGCCGGGGTGGACTGGATCATCGAGGCGGTGATCGAGAACCCCCAGATCAAGTCCGCCCTGTACGCTAGGGTCGATGCGGTGCGCAAGCCCGGCTCGGTCGTGTCGTCCAACACCTCGACCATTCCGCTGCAATACCTGGTGGCAAACCAGTCGGAGGCGTTCAGGCACGACTTCCTGATCACCCATTTTTTCAACCCGCCGCGCTACATGCGCCTGCTGGAGCTGGTCACGGGACCCGACACGCGCGCCGAGGCCGCCGCCGAGATCGCGGCGTTCTGCGACATGCGGCTCGGCAAGGGCGTGGTGCGCGCCAAGGATACGCCGGGATTCATCGCCAACCGCATCGGCACGCTGTGGATCCAGGCCGGGATCAACGCCGCCATCGACCTCGGCCTCGACGTGGAGGAGGCCGACGCCGTCGCCTCGAAGCCGATGGGCGTACCGAAGAGCGGCATCTTCGGGCTGGTCGATCTGGTCGGCATCGACCTGATGCCGCATCTGGCGAAAAGCCTGCTGACGACCCTGCCGCCCCAGGATGCCTACCGCAGCGTCTACCGCGACATCCCGCTGATCGGCGCGATGATCGGGCAGGGCCTGACGGGCCGCAAGGGCATGGGCGGCTTCTACCGCCTGATCCGCGACGGCGAGGCCAAGCGCAAGGAAGTCATCGACCTCGCCACGGGCGAGTACCGCCCGGAGCGCAAGCCGGAGAAGGACGCCTTCCGCGGCAGCCTGAAGTCGCTGGTGGAGCGTACCGACAAGACGGGACGGTACGCCTGGGCGGTCCTGCGCGAAACGCTGGCCTACGCCGCCAGCCTGGTGCCCGAAATCGCAGACGACATCGCTGCCGTCGATGAAGCGATGCGGCTGGGGTATAACTGGAGGCATGGTCCGTTCGAACTGATCGACCAGCTTGGCACGGGATGGCTTGCGGAAAAACTGGCCGCCGAGGGCAGGCCGGTTCCGGCGTTGGTGCAAGCGGCGGCGGGACGGCCTTTCTACCGCGTGGAAAACGGCCGCGCGCAGTTTCTGGACATCGAAGGCGCGTATCAGCATGTGTCCCGCGCCGAGGGCGTGCTGCTGTTGTCCGACATCAAGCGCGCGGGCAAGCCGGTGATTCGCAACCCGTCCGCCAGCGTCTGGGACATCGGCGACGGCGTGCTGTGCCTCGAGTTCACAAGCAAGATGAACTCGATGGACAACCTGATCATGGAAGCGCTGCAAAAGGTTCTGGCTCTGGTAGGCGACGGCAAGGGACCGTGGAAGGCGCTGGTTGTGCATAACGAGGGCGAGAATTTCTCCGTCGGGGCCAATCTGGGCCTGGCGCTGTTCGCGCTGAACGTCGGGCTGTATCCCGCCATCGACGAGATGGTGGCCCAGGGGCAGGCGACCTACAAGGCATTGAAATACGCACCCTTCCCGGTCGTGTCGGCCCCATCCGGCATGGCGCTGGGAGGCGGCTGCGAGATCCTGCTGCACTCGGCGCACGTCCAGGCGCATGCCGAAACCTATATGGGCCTCGTCGAGGTTGGCGTCGGCCTGCTGCCTGGGTGGGGCGGGTCGAAGGAAATGGTGGCGCGGCACGTGCTGAACAAGAAGCGGCCCGGCGGCCCCATGCCGGGCCTGGCGCAGGCGTTCGAGACCATCAGCACCGCGAAGGTCTCGAAATCCGCCGCCGAGGCGAAGGAGCTGCTGTACCTGCGCGAGACGGACGGCGTCACCATGAACAGGGACCGCCTGCTGGCCGACGCCAAGGCGAAGGCCTTGGAACTGGCGCAAGACTACCACCCGCCCGAGCCACCCGAACTGCGGCTGCCGGGACTAACCGCCAAGGCAGCCTTCATGCTTGCGGTGGAGGGCTTCCACAATCAGGGCAAGGCAACAGACTACGACGTGGTGGTGTCGGAGGCCGTCGCGACGGTGCTGAGCGGCGGCGATACCGACATCACGCGGGTCACGACCGAGGACGGTCTGTACGCGCTGGAACGCCGCGAGTTCGTGAAGCTGGTGCGCAACGACGGCACGCTGAACCGCATCGAACACATGCTGGACACCGGCAAGCCGCTGCGGAACTGATGCGCAGCCGTCCCGCATCCCGCCTGCTGATCCTGGACCCGTCCGGGCGTGTGTTGTTGTTCCGGTTCGTGCATACCAGGGGTGCCTTGGCCGGGCAGGATTACTGGGCGACGCCGGGCGGGGCCGTCGAGGACGGCGAAACATTCGAACAGGCGGCGCTGCGGGAACTATGGGAGGAGACGGGCATAGTCGTCGACAACCCCGGACCCGAGATTGGCTGCCGCACCTTCGTGCTGCACATGCCGGATGGCGAGCCGGTACTGGCCGACGAACGCTTCTTCCTGATCCGGCCTGCGGACGTTTCGTTATCGCGCGACGGGTGGACTGCCCAGGAACGCGATCTGATGACGGAACACCGCTGGTGGTCATGCGACGAGTTGCGCACGACCACCGATATCGTCTGGCCGAAGACTATTCCTGAGATGATCGAAACCGTATCCGCAGCCGAAGTTCAGGCGGGAACGGAAGTAAGCGGCCCCCGGCAGGAACGCGCCGGCAACCTGCCATCGGCGCCCTTCAAAAACTGCTCGAACGAGATAGGCTGGCGGGACACGCCCGGCTGCTTTGAGGGTTGAAATCCAACGCTTGCTGTCATGCGGCGAACCAAGGCGGATTGGGGAAAGCTGCAGGCGGTCTGCAGGATGTGCTGGGCCAGTTTCAGGTCCGGGCGGGGGTCGAATGTGTGTAGCATGATCAATTTCCTTCGTTGAAAGGAATATGACCATCGAATGCGGCGTGCTCATGACGTTGATTGTGTTGGTTTTTTGTTACTCTGCCCGAATTTTGAACATAAGCGCCAAACCTGCCGCAATAAACAGCAATATGGTGGCCATGCCAACACGCTGGCTATCGAATGCATCGGTCGCGAACGCGAACATCAGCGGCCCAACGAAGGATACGGATTTGCCGGCGAACTGGTAGAGCCCGAACATCTCCGTCACCATTTCGCGCGGGGCGAGCCGCGCCATCAGCGAACGCCCGGAGGATTGCGCCGGACCGATGAACAAGCCCATGACCAAGGCTACCGGTGTAAACCAGGCCTTGTCGTGCAGCATCAGCAGAACCGTGCCCATGCACAGGATGCCCGCCAGCGACAGCTGCACCGCCCGGCGCGCGCCGATGCGGTCGTCGATCCAGCCAAAGGCGAAGCACCCGATCACCGCGGTCACGTTGATGCCGATGGCAAAGATCAGGATCTCGCTTTCGTCCATGCCGAAACTGTGCGCCGCGTACAACCCGCCCACCGCGAACAGCGTGTTCAGCCCATCGCGGTACAGCGCGCTTGCGATCAGGAACCACATCACCGTTCGGTACTGCCCGACATGGCGCAGGGTTTCGCGCAGCTGCTGAACGCCCTGCCGGGCTGCCGCCGCCAGACATATCCCTGTCGAGGGCCGGTCGGGCACGAACAGGAACAGCGGCCATGCGAAAGCGGCGCCCCACAATGCCACCAGCGGCCCCGTGATGCGAATGTGGGCGCCGGCGGCGTGATCGAGCCCGAACAAGGGCGTGGCCGGCTTTATCAGGAATACCAGCACCAGGATCAGGGCGGACAGCCCGCCCAGGTACCCCACGCCCCAGCCAAGCCCCGAAACGCGCCCCAGGCGCTCGGGCGCGGCGATATCCGGCAGGATGGCGTTGTAGAAGACCAGCGCCAGTTCGCTGGCGATGGTTGCGGCGATCACCAGCCCAAGCGCCAACGGCACCGACGATTTTTCCGGCATCACGAACCACAGCCCGGCACAAGCGGTCAGCGACAGGGCCGTCAGAGGCAGGATCCAGACTTTGCGCCGACCGGTGCGGTCGGCAATGGCCCCGCACACGGGGCTGACCAGCGCCACGATCAGACCGGCGAAGCCCGCTGCATAGGCCCATGCGGCGCTGCCCGCGGTTTCATCGCCGTAAACGGCGCGCGAAAACCACACCGCGAAGACGAAGGTGTTGATAACGGAATGGAACGGCGTGGTGGACCAGTCGAAGGCACACCATGCGGCGACCGCGCCCCGTTTCAGGTTACGCGGGGCCGGCGGCATTCGGACGCCTTGCATCGGGGCGGGATGGTAGCGTTGTCTGCGCAGAGGTCATGACGTCGTTCAACCGGTTGAACAGTGGGTGTTCGCGGGTGCGGGACAATACGCCGTAGCCCACGGGATCGAGCCGCTTGAAATCCCCAAGCTTCAGCACCTTTAGCAGAATGGGACGGCGCCAATGCGCGTCGAACAAGTCTGGAGCCTTGGCGCCCTTCGCGGCTTGCGTGCCGGTGCGTGGAAATCTCGAAGCCTGCCGCAACGCTTCGGAACGATCCTTGGGATCGGTCACCGAAGCCAGCGGGTGCACTGCGAACTGCTCGATGAACAGGCTTGCGTTGCGCAGCCGTTCCACTGTCCGTGTCACAATCGGTTGCTTGTCCAGATCCTCCGCCAATCTCGCGAGGGCTCGGGCGTCGGAGAGTTCCAAAACCGGCGTGGCGGTCTTCGCCGGGCGCGACATGGACTCAAAACTGTTTGTAAAACCCTCCAACCCGGAGCCAGAGTCCTGAAGAGTTTCCCGATCGGAGTCCGAGTACGCGCGCAGGAAAGGGCGGATGTCGCTGGCCTTGTTCAGCCAGGCATCAGCGGCCTCCGGGTCCTTGTGCTGAAAAGCCGGAATGCTGACGCCACGTTCGAGCATCTTCGCGAATACCGGTTCGGTCAGCATGTGCTGGAAAACGTCAACGCTTTCTGGCTCTTTTCGCAGGCGGAAAGGGCGATAGAACAGCTTCGGCCCGGCATCGGGAATTTGCGCACCGGGTTCGGCCAAGCTGGCAGAGGGTCCGATCATGGTAAAGGCACTCTTCTCAGCCTCTGATTGAATCTGGCTCACCGAAGCTTTTATGGCTTTCGTCC
>CALMVH010000073.1:0-10580 GCA_937873165.1 uncultured Rhodospirillales bacterium | reverse complement strand
AGGACGCCGAGGCCGACGCGCTCGTGGTCGTCGACACGCTCGAGCGGCGGCAGGACTATCCTGCGGGATGGAACGGCGGTCGTTACCGCGTTTGTTGCCGTAACCGGACTGTCCGAATGGGACTCTTCCCGGGTTTCGGCCAGTACGGCTTCCGCCACGTCGGCGGTATTGCTCCGGCGCGAGGCGCGGGCTGGCTTGCTAGCTTTAACGGAAACGTTCGGGGGCAGCTCGGAGGCTGTAGCCAGTGCAGTAGCCGGCGAACGTTCCGCCATGGTACCGGTAGCAACCACCTTCGTGCCGAACGCGGCCTGCCATCGTTGATCGTGAGGTGTCGTCACGTGATCCAGAAGGGCGCGTGTTACCACCGCATCGGACACCAGCCTCTGGCCTTTCGGTAAACGCCCATGTTTCCGCTCGTAAAGCCATTGCCGGGTGATCAGGGTATTCCGTGACCGCTTATCCACATCCCGGAACAGAAGAGTGCCGGCTTCGATCGAGTCCTTGTACTCCCGCATGACCCGGACCGTAACGGGCTCGGCGGATTCGACGATCTTTGCCATTCGCCGATGAGGGCGTTTCGGCGAACCACCACTGGTATCCTGGAATGATCGGTGAGGTCCCCGTGGCGGCTCGAACTCAGGCATCGAGCCATGCTGCTTCCGGGACTGTGTCGCCCCGGCTGTTTTCCGGACCACGTAAGTCGGCGACAGCGGCGGAATGGAAAACGAAGGGTCCGATTGCACAGCCTTACTGAAGCTTTTGCCGAAGGCTTTTTTCCAGTAGCGGTCGTCGTTACTTATAAACTGCTTGATGAGGTCCGGCGTCAGGACGGTGGTATTTTCAAGGCGAAGCCTGGGTGGCAGACGCTTTCCCAACTTTGTTTCGAGGTTGTACTGCCGCGTACACAGCCGCTCTTTTGAGTTGGCGTCGAGATCCCGCAACCGCAGCGAACCATCCTCAAGTTCCGTGCGGCAAAGCCTCAGAATCTTGAGCGATATAGGTTCGTCCCGGGCAACCGGGATGTATGTATCGCGGGCTTTCGAAGCCATGTTACCCATCCGCCGCGTGCTGGCCTTGCCTGTCGCTTACTACCGTTCGATACCGTCTTTTCACAAACCCGTGCGGGCTGCAAGGTTATCTGCTCAACTTCGCGCCGCCAGTACCAGCCGCCTGATTTCCGATGAGATCAGCGTTAGCAGCGGCAGGCTGATGGTAGGCAGCGCCATGGCTTCGGTAAGCGCCGTTTCCAGCCGCGCGACATCGCGCGCGTGGGTTTCGGCGAACCGTTCGACCGCGCCCTTCGAGGTGCCGCCGGCCGCGATGCGCTGCACCAGTTCGGCCGCCCTGTCGTAGGTTTCGTCGATCAGCGCATCGGCGGCGCGGCGTTCCCAATCGGTCGTAAAGGTGCCAATGGCGGCGGAATACGCCAGCCATCCGAGGCCGAAACGCTGGCTGACCTCGACATGCAGCCGCGCCAGCGCCGCCAGGTCGGCCTTTGTATCGCGCGCCAGCGGCACCAGGTCCAGCGCCGGGGTCAGCCGCGAGAACAACGCCAGGCTGCGCTGCAGCGGCGGGCTAGTCTTGTCCACGGGTGCCGCGTCGACCGCCCCTGTCAATGCCGCAACCGCGTCACGGTCCTTCGTGGCATCGGCTTCGACGGATACGCCCGGCCTCAGCAACCGCGGCACGACGCGGCCCAGCAGGGATTCGGTCACCAGCATCATGCGCGTTTGTTCGGCGGCGGTGATCTGACCGTCCAGCGCCTCGACCTCTCGCCAGATGTCGCGCAGCGAGAAGGCATCCGTGGCGCGCAGGAAAGCGACCACGATAGCATCGATATCGGCGCCCGTGCGCACTTCCATTTCGTAAAGGAAGGTTGGCCCGGCGCGGTTGACCATCTCGTTGACTAGGCGCGTCATCACGATCTCGCGCTTCAAAGCGTGGCCACGGATTTCCCTGGCGTAGGTCTGGCGCAGCGGAATGGGGAAGTAATGCTCCAGGTCGGTTTCGAACCCGGCGGGCACCAGCGTCGAATGGATCAGGCGCTCGTAGGCCGTCAGCTTGCCATAAGCCAGCAAGACCGCCAGTTCGGGGCGCGTCAGGCCATGGCCACCGGCGGCGCGTACCGCCAGTTGCTCGTCGTCAGGCAGGTTCTCGACGGCGCGGTTCAGCAGGCCCTGCTTTTCCAGCGCCCGCATGTAACGCACGTCGCCATCGAACGAGATCGCTGCGCGGGCTTCCAGCCGCGACAGCACCTGCGTTTGCTGGTAATTGTCGCGCAGGACCAGCCGCGCCACCTCGTCGGTCATCTCCGCCAGCAGCTTGTCACGGGCGAGGAACGACAGGCGTCCCGAGTCCATCAGCGGCTTCAGCAGGATCTTGATGTTCACCTCGTGGTCCGAGGTATCGACGCCCGCAGAGTTGTCAATGAAATCGGTGTTAATCCGGCCGCCGTTCGCCGCGTAGGCGATGCGGCCTTTCTGCGTTAAGGCCAGGTTCGCGCCCTCGCCGATCACCTTGGCTCGCATTTCGTCGCCATCGACGCGGCTGGCATCGTTGGCGCGGTCGCCCGCGTCCGCATTGGTTTCGGTATCACTCTTCACGTAAGTGCCGATTCCGCCGAAGAACAGAAGGTCGACGGGCGCCTTCAGGATGAAGCGCATCAGTTCCGCAGGCGATAGGCGGTCGGGTTCGATGCCCAGCACGGCGCGAATCTCGGGAGACAGGTCCACCGACTTGACGCCGCGCGGCACGACCATGCCGCCCGGCGACAGTTTCGCACGGTCGTAATCGTCCCACGAACTGCCGGGCAGGTCGAACAAGCGTTGCCGCTCGGCAAAGGAGACCGCCGTGTCGGGCGAAGGATCGAGGAAGATGTGCCGGTGGTCGAAGGCCGCCAGCAGCTTCAACGCATTCGATTGCAGCAGGCCGTTGCCGAACACGTCGCCCGACATGTCGCCGACGCCTGCTACGGTGGTTGCATCGGTCTGCACGTCGCGGCCCATTTCGCGGAAGTGGCGTTTCACCGACTCCCAGGTGCCGCGCGCCGTGATGCCCATGCCTTTGTGGTCGTAGCCCGACGAACCGCCCGATGCGAAGGCGTCGTCCAGCCAGAAGCCGTAATCGCGGGCAATGCCGTTCGCGATGTCCGAGAAGGTGGCGGTGCCCTTGTCGGCGGCCACGACCAGGTACGGATCGTCGCCATCCAGCCGCACCACGCCCGCTGGCGGGATGATCGTGCCGTCATAGGCAAGATTATCGGTGATATCCAGCATCCCGCCCATCATCAGGCGGTAGCAGGCAATCGCCTCCACCTGCGCCGCGGCGCGCCCGCCCTCCGCCGGTGGACGCTTGCACACGAAGCCGCCTTTCGATCCCACGGGCACGATCACCGTGTTTTTGACCATCTGCGCCTTCATCAGGCCCAGTATCTCGGTGCGGAAATCCTCGCGACGGTCTGACCAGCGGATGCCGCCGCGCGCGATGCGCCCGCCGCGCAGGTGCACGGCCTCCATCCGGGCGCTGTAGACAAATATCTCGACTAGCGGCGCGGGGGGCGGCAGCAGGGAGGATATCATCTGGCTGTCGATCTTGAACGCCAGCGCGGGCTTCGGCAGCCCGGCGGCATCGCGCTGGAAGTAGTTCGTGCGTTTTGTCGCGCGCACCAGCAGCAGGAAGGTGCGGAAGATCGCATCGTCGTCGGCGTTGGCGACTTTTTCCAAGGCCGCCATGAATGCGCGCGCCAGCGTGGCGGCGTTGTCTTCGGCGTGAGCCCGGTTCAAGGGGTCGTGCAGCGTTTCGAACAATGAGACCGTCAGGGTGGCGATGTGCGGATAGGCCACGAAGGCGGTTTCCATGGCTTCCTGCGTAAAGCGGAAACGCGCCTGCCGCAGGTACTTGGCATAACCCCGCAGGATCGTGACCCGGCGGCTGCCGAGCCCCGCCAGCATGGTGAGACGGTTGAACTCGTCGCTTTCGGCCTGCCCCAGCCACACCGCATCGAACGCCTCGGTCAGCAGCGCGCCATGGTCGTCGAGCGCGGCGGCGTTCCCCAGTTCGATATCGAGGCTCTGCAGGGCGACGTTGTCTTCGCCGGGCAGGGCAATCGGGTAGGCCGACTCTGTCAGCACCCGGACCCCGAAGCGTTCCAGGATCGGCAGCAGGTCCGACAAGGCGATCGGCAGACCACGCCGGTAGAGCGTCAGCGTGGCGCTTGCGCCCGACAACGAGGACGCGATCCGCAGGACAGGCGAATCCTCGGCTCTTGCCCGCAGGGCCTCGATGGAGTTCACATCCTGCAATGCTTCCAGCGGCGTCGCGGCCTGGCGGTACGCGGGCGGGAAGGCGTGCAGGTAACGCGTCGCGAGTGTAGCGTCGCCGGGAAACAGGTGCTGCAGGTGCTGCGCCAGTTTCTCGCCCCAGTCGCTGATCTCGCCGTTCAGCCGCTGCTCCAGCACGGAGGGATCGACATTGGCCAGCGCGTCGTCTTCCGCACCGATCAGCATGTGCAGCCGCACAAGCTGGTCGCCGCCATTCACCGGCGATTCGTGAACCGCCAGCCGCACCAGACCGGGCGCGATGCCAAGAGCCACCGCTTCGAGGCGCTGGTGCAGTTGATAGTCGAACCGGCGGCGCGGCACATAGATCATCAGCGAAAGGAGCCGCGATCCCCTATCGCGGCGCATGAACAAGCCGAAGCGCGGCCTTTTCTCCAGCGCCACCAGTTGAAGGGCGGCGCTGGACAGTTCGTCGTGCGAGATGCGGAACAGCTCGTCGCGCGGGTAGGTATCCAGGATTTCGACCAGCAGCTTGCCATTGTGCGAGTCGGGATCGAACCCGGCGCGTGCCGCGATTTCGGCCACCTTGCGGCGCAACAGCGGGATATCGCGCGCGGCGCGACCGTAGGCCCGCCCCGTAAACAATCCCGTGAACACAACCAGTCGATGCGCCGTCTCGCGGATCACGATCAGGTCCAGCGGCGCGTGGCGGCGGATGGTGGATACGACCTGCGACTTCGCGATGTCAACGCCGGGCAGGTCGCGCTGCGCCGGCAGGTCGAGCGGGACCTCCGCATCGCGCAGGATGCCGAGGCCGCTATCCGGCTCCACGATGGCGCGGCCGTTTTCCAGCCGGTAGGCGCGCGCGCCGGTGAAGGTGAAGTGATCGTCCTTCAGCCACGCCAGGAACGCGACGTCTTCCGACACGTCGCCCGGCTGCTGCGCCAGTTCGGCTTCGGCCGATTGCAGGGCGTCCATCATGGGCGGGAAGTCGGTAACCGCAGCCCGGATATCGTCCAGTACGCGGGCAAGCCGGCTAGTGAAATCGGGCGGGGGATCGCTGCGCAGCTGCGCGAAAATCATTGATTCGGATTGATTGGCCTCAGGGCTCCCTGTTCCCAAGGCCGTCATATGGCCGGCGCTATCGCGCACCACCGGCACGATGGGATGGATCAGCCGGTCCATCTCGACACCTGCGCCCTCCAGCGCGGTCGCCAGGGATTCGATCAGGAACGGCATGTCGTCGTTAACGATGAACAGGCGGCGGCCCGAGAGCTCGATGCTCGCCTGCTCCGGCTGGCGCCGCGCCGCAAGCGCCAGGAGGGTGCCGCCCGAGTTCGCCAGGTCCGCTTCCTCCGCCCGGGGCAGATCCCCTCGCGATTGTCCGGCAAAGAACCAGGATTCGAAGTTCTGGCCAAACCGACCCGGAATCCGGGTTTCCTGTGCCGAGATGGTTGCGGCGTCTGACATTGAGATTACCTTGTTCCACGCTTCGCGGGTTAACCTTTGAAGATGCCCGCGTTGCTATTAACTCCATATCAGGGCGAGTGGAAACAGTCTCGATCATGTTGCCTCAATCCGACCCGGCCAACGCCCTGCGCGACGCCATTCGCCGTCATCACCGGCTGAACGAGGCAACGCTTGCCAGTTCGCTGCTGGGGCGCTTGCCCGACGATTCCGGATCGCAGACGGTGTCGGACGAAGCACAGACGCTGATCCGCCGCTTGCGCGAAAGCCGCGAAACGTCGCCTGTCGAAGCGCTGATGCGGGAATACGACCTGTCCAGCGACGAAGGCTTGACCCTGATGGAACTGGCGGAAGCGTTGCTTCGCATCCCGGATACCCACACCCGCGACCTGCTGATCCGCGACAAGCTGGGCGAAGCGCAATGGGGGTTGCACGCGGGGCATTCATCCTCGCTGCTGGTCAATCTATCGACGCTTGGCCTCGATTTCGGCGCGCGGCTGCTACGGGCGGAAAACGCCGTGTCGCGGCTAGCGGGCCGTGTGGGCGCCCCGGTGGTGCGCACCGCCATCGTTTCCGCGATGAAGCGGCTGGGCGACCGCTTTGTGTTCGCCGAAACGATCAAGGGCGCACTGGAGCGCTCCGCCCGCGAAACAGAGGCGCATCCGCTGAACCGCTATTCCTTCGACATGCTGGGCGAGTCGGCGCGCACATCGGCGGACGCGGCGCGTTACCTTCGCCTGTACTCCGACGCCATCGCCACGCTGGCGACAGGGCGGGGATCGAGCGTGTTCGACAAACCCGGTATTTCGGTCAAGCTGTCGGCGCTCAATCCCCGTTACGAGCCGCAACGCGCCGCCGCCGTGATGCGGGAACTGATGCCGCCGCTGATCGGACTGGCGGAGCAGGCCGCCGCCGCAGGCATCGGCTTCACCGTCGATGCGGAGGAAGCCGACCGGCTGGACATGTCGCTGGACATCTTCGAAAGGCTGGCGCGGCATTCCACCCTTGCCGGATGGCAGGGGCTTGGTCTTGCCGTCCAGGCCTACCAGAAGCGTTGCCTGCCGGTCCTCGACTGGCTGGACGACCTGGGCCAGCGTACCGGCCGCCGCTTGATGGTGCGGCTGGTCAAGGGCGCCTACTGGGATACCGAGATAAAGCGCGCCCAGGTCGAGGGGCTGGACGATTACCCAGTGTATACGCGCAAGGTCCTGACCGACCTTTCGTATCTTGCCGCGGCAAAGCGCATGCTGGCCGCCCAGCGGACAATCTATCCCATGTTCGCAACGCACAACGCGTATACCATTGCCGCCATCCACCACATGGCGGGTGTTGGACCGGCGGATATCCGGGACTACGAGTTCCAAAGGCTTCACGGCATGGGCGAGGCGCTGCACGCAGCTGCCGCGTCGTGGAACGTGCCCTGCCGGGTATACGCCCCGGTCGGGCCGCATCGCGACCTCCTGGCATATCTGGTGCGCCGCTTGCTGGAAAACGGCGCGAACTCTTCCTTCGTCAACCAGGTAGCCGACCGTACGATCCCACCCGAACGCTTGGCGGAAAACCCCGCCAACGCCGTTCGTATCCTGGGCGCGGTGGTTTCCAACCCGCTGATTCCGGCGCCGACGGCCCTTTATCCCGAGCGCGAAGCCTGTCCTGGCGTCGATTTCGGCGATCCGGTGGCGCTGGCCGCGTTGATGAATGGCATTGGATCATGGTCTGTCGAGGCGACACCCCTTGTATCGGGTCAAGCGATCACGGTCGCGCCGACACACCGCATCGTGGAGCCGGCATTCCACAGCCGCGTGGTCGGTACGGTGCGCGAGGCGCAGGCGGCCGACATCGACCGCGCGGCGCGGGCGGCGGATGTTGCCTTCCCCAGCTGGTCGGCGCAGGGATCGCTGTTCCGCAGCCGCATCCTTGAACGCGCGGCCGACCTGCTGATGGAGGAACGCAACCGCTTCCTGACACTGCTGGTGCGCGAAGCCGGGCGTACCCTGCGCAACGCGGTCGGCGAGTGGCGGGAAGCCGTCGATTTCCTGCGCTACTACGCCGCCGAAGCGAACCGCGGGATGATAGACAGGCCGCTGCCCGGGCCAACGGGGGAAAGCAACGTCCTGCGCCTGACCGGCAAGGGCGTGTTCGTGTGCATCAGCCCCTGGAACTTTCCCCTTTCGATCTTCATCGGCCAGGTTGCGGCGGCGCTGGCGACCGGCAACGCCGTGCTGGCGAAGCCGGCGCCCGAAACGCCCCTGGTCGCCTTTGAAGCCGTTCGGCTGCTGCACCGCGCCGGCGTTCCGCCCGATGTGCTGCACTACCTTCCGGGCGGCGGCGATATCGGCGCAGATACGATTTCCCAGCCTGCCGTGCGGGGTGTTGTCTTTACCGGATCAACCGCGACGGGCAAGCGCATTGCACAGTCGCTGGCGGCAAAGAACGGTCCCCTGCCGGTCCTGATCGCCGAAACCGGCGGACAGAACGCCATGATCGTCGACTCCTCTGCGCTGCTGGAACAGGCAACGGCGAACATCGTGACTTCCGCCTTCGACAGTGCCGGGCAGCGTTGCTCGGCGCTGCGTGTACTGATGGTGCAGGAGGATGTGGCCGATGCCCTGATCGCGCTGATAAAGGGCGCCATGGCGACGCTGACGCTGGGCGATCCCGCCTTGCCTGCGACCGATGTCGGTCCGGTGATCCACGACCGCGCGCGCGAAGGCTTGCACGCATACCTGCGCGAAACCGCGCGGTATGGCGCCATTCTATCCGACACCGCGGCTGTACCTGATACCGGCAGTTTCTTCGCGCCCCGGCTGATCGAGATCGACAGCCTGGCCAGCCTGACGCGCGAGGTCTTCGGGCCGGTGCTGCACGTCGTGCGCTGGCAGGCAGGCGGGCTGGAACGCGTTATCGCCGATATCAACGCCACGGGCTATGGCCTGACGCTGGCGGTCGAGACGCGCTTGCCCTCGACCATTGAAACTGTCAAGCGGCTGGCGCGGGTCGGCAATATCTACATCAATCGTAGCCAGGTAGGCGCGGTGGTCGGATCGCAGCCCTTCGGCGGCGAGGGTTTGTCCGGCACGGGACCCAAGGCCGGCGGGCCGCACTACCTGGCGCGGTTCGTTTCCGAGCGCACCATCACCATCAACACCGCCGCCACCGGCGGCAACGTCGAGCTGATGCGGCGACGACCAAGCGACTGATCGTGTTTTGAAGAGCCGACGATAGGGACCATTTTTCTCATGTTACAGGAGTTCGACCCATAAGCCGCTCCTTCAGCGTTTTTGGGCAGGCGGTTTTGATATCCGCTGGGTTGGCCGTGCTGACGGGATCAGGCGCGCCGCATGCGTCCGAGCCCGCCGCCGCCAAGGCAACCCTTGCGGAGGTCTCGACGGACTTCAACGGTGACGGGGTCATGGACCGGGCCACGTTGCTGCACGACCAGGATGGGGACAATACCTCGGACGTCGATCTGGCGATCTACCTGTCTGCCTGCGGCAATCTGCCGGACAAGCCAACCTTGTACAAGGCCGCTTTCGGCTGGACCGATGACATGGCGGGTGCCCAGCCATCGCTGAAAGTCAGCAAAGGGGGATCCCTGATAGCCATGTTCCAGAACGATGGCATGGGACGTGACCGGTGGCGCATGCAATACACAATCGCATGGCGAGGCGGCGAACTCGTGGTCGCGGGGTACAGCTACGAACAGCGGGATACCCTGTCGCCGGATGCAGGCGGAAACTGCGACATCGACCTGCTGTCTGGCAAGGGCACGCGCAACGGCAAGCCGGTCAAGGTTTTGGCTGGATCCGTTCCGCTGGCATCGTGGACCGACGCGTCCGTGCCGGGAGCCTGCACGTTCTAGGACCAGCGTTCGGACGCCTTATAAAAATTGCGACCGGTCGCCTCACCAGACGCTACAGTTTAGACGCTGTCAGGTCTTACGGCCTGTGCCGCAGCGTAAACTATCGGCTTTGCTGCGGGCACAGATGGCTGATCCGCTGGTATTCCTGCAGGGTGTCGATCGCCTGCTGGGCCTTGCCTTCATCGTATTTGTAGACGGTAAACTCGTCGTTCACGACCGTGTTGACCTGGTTCACATAGGCATCGTAGCGCTGGTTGATATTGGCTTCGTTGCCGGGCCCGAACACCGTCTGGTAGCGGCTGACATTGACAAGCGCATCTTTCAGCCGCCCGATATGCGTCGTCAGCACCGCGGCGTGGGCATTCACGTGCTTCATCTCGTGCTCGCGCACGGCCTCGTACATGCAACTGCCAGGCGCAAAATCGTTGGCGACCCAGACGGTGGCGCTGCCGGTCACGACCAAGGTGATCTTGTCGACGTAGATGCACTTCTCGCCATCGGGGAACGATTCAACCGTGTAGTTCATTTTTTGCTCGAACGTGGTGCCCGACTGCGTCAGCCCGCCCTTGTGCCAGGCGGGTCCTTCGGCGCCCGGCGGCGTATAGGCATTCGTCGCATTCTTGGTCAGCTCGGCAGAGGATGAGTTATAAGAAAAAGTCGGGTCCTTCTCGTGCGCCACCACCTCGATCTCCGGTACCAGGCGCTTTTCCGGGCACGACACGGCGCTGGCCGGCAGCACCAGTGAGGACAGGAAAAGCAGGGGAAGCGTGATCATGCGGCACTCGAAAGGCGAACTGTTCCGTACGCTGCCCGAGGCAGGGCCCCGCTGTCAAACGTTCCGTGACCGCTGTTCTCCCGCCGGCATTCTGTACTTCCCATCATTATAAATAAAAGGAATCTATGGTTGATGTTGTTAATGGGAGGCCGGGAAAGCGGGGATAAAATCGATACACGATCGCCCCCTGACTCCATCC
>CALMVH010000072.1 GCA_937873165.1 uncultured Rhodospirillales bacterium | reverse complement strand
CGCGTGTTTCAGTCGGTCTTGCCCTTCCTCACCGACCTCCGGCAGCCGGCGTTGGCGGTCGTAGTACCGGGCCTCGTCGTCATGATGCGGGTGTGCATGGGCAGCGCAGGCCTGGCAGTTGACCCATTCGATGCGTCCATCGGCGTAAACTTCCCGCTTCCAGATCGGCAAGCGCGTCTTAATCTCGTCGATTATGTACCGGCAGGCTTCGAACGCCTCCGCCCGGTGCGAGGATGTCACGCCGACCCATACCGCCATGTCGCCAATGGCAAGATCGCCGGTGCGGTGAACGCAGGCTGCGTCGTGCAGGCTGAACCGTTCGGTCGCCTCCGCCAGAATGCGGATGCCCTCACTGGTCGCCAGCGCCTCGAACGCCTCGTAGCCAAGCGAGGCGACCGAGTGGCCTTCATTGTGATCGCGGACCCAGCCTTCGAAGCTGACGTAAGCGCCCGCGGCGGCATTTGCCAGGTTTGCCGCCTCCACCACGCTGTCGATGGCGTCGGGGCAGATCGCAAAGCGCGGCACCCGGTCAGCCCCCGGCGACGGGTGGAATGAACACAACCGTGTCGTTGGCTGCCAGGGCAGCGCTCCAATCGGCGAATTCTTCGTTGACGGCCACGCGCAGACGGTCGCGCGGAAGCGTCAGCCCATGCCGTTCCGCCAGCCTGTCGTAAAGGTCGGAGGCGGTCTGCGCATCTGTTTCGATGGTCTCAAACGCGAGACCGCGCTGGTCGCGCAGAATTGCGAAATAGCGGATGGTGATCGGGCGTGCGGTGGCCGCAACGCTAGATGCCGGCATACCATTCATAACCCTGATCCTCCCAGAAGCCGCCTTTGCCCCTACCGAACTTGGCGTAACTGTCGACCAGTTCAATACGCATGATGTACTTCGCCTGCTTGTATCCGAGTTGCGTCTCGTAGCGCAGGCGGATCGGGGCACCGTGCGCGACCGGCAGGGTCTGGTCGTTGATCTCGTAGGCAAGGATCGTCTGGGGCTGGTAGGCGCCCGGAATATCGATGCTTTCGTAGTAGTTCCCATTCATGCCCATGGGGTCGGCGCAAAAGAACATGACGTATCGCGCCTCCGGCTTCACCCCTGCTATGTCCAGTACCGCCGAAAGCTTTGCGCCTGTCCATTTCGCGATGTCGCTCCACCCTTCCACGCAGTCATGGCGGGTGATCTGCGTACGCGCCGGCAATTGGCGCAACGCCGCCAGCGATAACTTCAGGGGCTTGTCCACTAGGCCGCCTACTTCCAGATACCAGTCGGCGAAACCGTTCGCCACCATTGTCTGGTACGAGGCGTTCTGGGGGTTCGTGGTGCCGTTCTGCCGGAAGTTTTCCGAAATGTCGGACTCCGCGTACTCGCGCGCGACAGGACGGCTACCGGTGATTGCCCGCTGAACCGACCGGGAAAGAGCCTCGGCGCTGTCGATCACGTTCATGAACCAGGGCGTCGAGATCAGCTTGTCGCAGCCGGTCAGGGTTAACAGCCCGCCTGCGGAAGCAAGGCCCATGAACGCCCGCCGGGTCGATTTCTTCACGTCGGTCATGGCGCCTTGTCTTCCTCGATCGACGACCACCCGGTGACGATGGAGCGAAGGTTATTGATGGGGCCTGAGAGCACAACCATCGCGATGTGGATCATGGAAAATCCGAGGATTGTGAACGCGATTACGAAATGCACAGTGCGGGCCGACTGCCGGCCATCGAACAGCGTCAGCAGGAACGGAAAGCCTGCATCGACACGCGGCGACATGGTCAACCCCGCCAAAATCATCAAGGGCACGATCACGGCGACGACGGCGAGGTACGTGATCTTCTGCAACACGCCATACTTGCGGCTTTCCTCGCCACGGGGAAAACGCAGGCGGATGTGGTTGACGATATCCTTGCCGACCGCCGACAGGTCCTGTTTCGTCGGAACCAGATCGCGCTGCACATGGCGGTTCAGAAGCGAACTGCCCATGTAGATCAACCCGTTGATGGTCAGCATCCAGGCGAAAAAGAAATGCAGGCGGCGCCCGACCGCCAACTCAGGCGAAGCGGACGGAAGGGTAATCCAGCGCGGAAAGCCGCGCTCCACCATCTGGCCATTGCCGTTGCTGGACAGGCCCAGAACGCCAGTTGTATCGAAATCATGTCCGAAAATCGTCGTGGTCCCGTAATCGTTATTGTCGTCGTCGGTATCGGCCGACATCGATAGGATGGGGTGATCGAACGTCGATTTCGGTCCCCAATACAATTCGGGATGAGCGTTGAAAATTTGCAATCCGCTCATGAACAGGCAAACGATCGCGAGGGCATTGAACCAGTGAGTGATCCGGACGACCAGCCTGTGGCGGTAAACAAGCTTGCGGCCGCCCGAAAGTGAAATATCCGTCATGTCTGTTCCCTTGAGCATATTCGCTACAGTATCAGCATCTTCAGTGCGCGGTATCGGCTTTCATTTTTTGCATCGTGTCGGTGCCGGTCCTATCCTCGTCCATGTCGCGGCCTTTCGCATCGTGATGCGCAGACTTGTTTTTGTCTCCGCAATCCTGCCGGGCATCCGTGTTGCTCATTTTGGTGCAGTCCGGCATGGGCGCCTCCTGCGCCTTCCGATCGGCGGTAGAGGTTGCATCGGCGGCGTAGACGGGCGACACCATGAGCATACCGGCTGCCAGAACGATGAACAGTTGCATCACGATGTCCCCGGACCCAATCCAGCTATCAGCCAAGTCAGATAGGCGGGTTGATAAAGTTAGTCAACCAACTAAATCATAGTTCATTATGACGGATTTTTCGGAAGCGCGCAGCAAGAAGGACAGGTTGGTCGCAGCGGCTGTGGAATGTTTTCACAAGACGGGTTACGCGCGCGTCACCCTGGGCGAAGTCGCGCAATCGGCCAACGTTCCGCTGGGAAATGTCTACTATTATTTCAGGACAAAGGCCGCGCTGGCCCACGCCGCCGTTGAAATCTGGACGGCTCGGGTGGAGGCGATCTGTTCCGAACTCGACCCAGTCGCGACGCCACGGCGGCGCCTGCTTGCCTATCTGCGCCGGGCCGAAGCCGCTCGAAGCGTTTACACGGAATTTGGCTGCCCGCTTGCCAACCTGTCGCGGGATCTTCTGGCGTCGGGCGAGCCGGACCTGTCGGAACTGGCAGGGCATATCTATGCGGGCTTGTACGGCTGGGTCGAAACCCAGTTTCGGGTGATGGGGCAGCCGGAGGCGCTGGCGCGCGCGAACGGCCGGTTTGTGATCGCCAGTTTGCAAGGCGGTATTCTGATGGCCCACGCCAACCAGGACTCCAGTCTGATGACCACACAGGTGCGGCACCTCAGGCAGTGGCTGATCCAAACAACAAGGAACCGCGGATGAACCGTTACTGTATCGGCTTGATCGCTGTCCTGTGCGCTATTGGTCCCGCCCATGCAGGCAGTCCCGTGGTGCTGGAACTGTTCACGTCGCAGTCGTGCTCGTCGTGTCCACCCGCCGACCAACTGCTGCAAGCGCTAGCCAAGGATCCGGACGTGCTGGCGCTGTCGTTCCACGTGACCTACTGGGATCAGGAGGGATGGAAGGATCCCTTTTCTCTGCCTGCCAGCACCGCACGGCAGAACGACTATGCCTCGTCGCTGCACCAAGTCAACGTTTACACGCCGGAGCTGGTGGTGGATGGAGTCAAGGGCGTGGTCGGATCGCAACGCGACGCCGTCATGTCGGCGGTCAGCGCGGCACGGATGAAGCAGAAGCCCGTCGCGGTCGCGATCACGGCGTCGGCCGATGCGCATCATCTGACGATCTCGTTTACGGGGCAAAAGTCCGGAGGCGCTCCCGCCGACGTCTGGCTGGTAACCTATAACCCGAAAGCTGTCACAGCGGTGCAGGGCGGGGAAAACTCGGGCCTGTCGTTGAGCAGCATCAACAACGTGACCAGTGTCGCGCGCATTGCGCAAATAGCCGGTGCGACGCCAACGCCGATGACCATTCCACTGTCAGCAAAATCCGACGACAGCTACGCCGTACTGGTCCAGGCGCCGGGCGGCGCCCTTCTCGGAGCCGCGGCGTACACTCCGCCACCCTTGTGAGCCGTAAAACCTGACTTATGCGCTGCGGACTGACAGCGGGCTAGGCTAGTAAGTCTTGCCCGCCGGTCACGATCGTGGCGGCGCCGGTCGCGAAGTTCAGCGTGACGGCGATATGCTCATCGCCCTCGACCCGATCGTAGCGAAGGATATCGTCCTCGGCCTCGACGGCTTCAATCCGCCCGAGCGACAGCGCCCCGTGTGTACGGCGAAGTTCGATCAGGCGCCGGTAAAGCGATAGAAGCGAGGCCGCGTCGTCACGCTCTGTGGCGACGTTGACCTGCCGTGCGTCGCCACCCGTCGGCAGCCACGGCATGCCCGCTGTGAAACCTGCGTGAATCGACGAGTCCCATTGCATCGGCGCGCGCTCCGGATCGCGGCCGAGACCCAGGCCCGGCTGGTTGCGCTCCGCCGGGTCCTGTACTAGTTCAGCCGGGATGGGCGCATCGGTCATGCCGATCTCGTCGCCATAGTACAGCGTCGGGGTTCCGCGCAGGGTCAGCAGCAGGACCGCCGCCACGCGCGCCTGCGCCGGACCAAGGCGCGTCGCCAGGCGAGATTGATCGTGGTTGCCGAGAACCCAGTTCGGCCATGCGCCTGGAGGCAGGACGGCTTCGTAGTCCCGGATCGTGCGGGCGATGCTTTCCGCATTCCAGGCCGCGCCGATCAGCTGGAAATTGAAAGGCAGTTGCGCCTCGTCGAGATGCGCCCCGTAATACGCGACCAGCCTGTCGTTCGGCAGGTAGATTTCGCCGATCATCACGCGGTCGGGGTACTCGTCGAACACGGCGCGCAGGCCTTTGGCGACATCGCGCATTTCAGGCCGGTCGGAGACGTACTC
>CALMVH010000071.1 GCA_937873165.1 uncultured Rhodospirillales bacterium | reverse complement strand
GGCTGGAGCCGTTCTTCCGCATCAGCTACGCAACATCGACGGACGTGCTGGCGGCGGCCTGCGGCCGTATCCGCAAGGCCTGCGAAGCCCTGACATGAGCGTGCCGGCCGATCCGCTGCTGATCTTCGACCTGGGCAACGTCATCCTGCGGCACGACAATGCCCTTTTGATGCGTCGCTTGGCGGCGAAATCGCGCTTACCCGAAAAAGCGGTGCCCGACCTGATCGGCTGCTTCGATCACGGGATGGATGTCGGCGACGAGACGTTGCGAGAAGCTTTCGAGCGGGAGTATGCCACCATCGGGTTCAAAGCGGGCTACGAAGCATTTGCAGACATCTGGTGCAGCCACTTCAGCCACGATCTCGGCATGGAGGATCTGGTCGAGCGGCTGAGCCAGCGTTATCGCCTGGTCATCCTGTCGAACACCAACGCGGCGCACTGGGAGTACCTGATGGGGACCTACCCGATCCTGCAAACGCCGCATGCACGCTACACCTCGTTCGAACTGCGTCTGCGCAAGCCGAATGCGGCCATCTACCGCCATGTCCTGGAAAGGGAAGGCCGCTCGCCTGATAGCGCGGTGTTCATCGACGACAAGCTGGAAAACGTCGAGGCCGCACGGGCCCTCGGCATCCATGGCATCCATTTCACCGGTCGCGACGCGCTGGTGGCGGAGCTTGCAGCATTGAACGTTTCCGCGAACGCCTGACCGTCTACTCCGCCGCGATCTGGTCCGCATGCTCCGGCCCAGCCGCGTCCCCACGGGACGGCATGGATACAGCCGGATCCGCTTCCCGCCCGTATTGTCGCGGCGTGCAGCCCATGACTCTGCGAAAAGCCTTGCCAAAGGCGCTTTCGGAATCGTAGCCGAGCGACAGGGCTATGGCCGAAATGGATTCGCCCGAGTTCTTCAGCCTGTCGCCCGCCAGCATCATTCGCCACCGCGTCAGGTACTCCATCGGGGCCGTTCCGACCGTGTCCTTGAAGCGAAGGGCAAACACGGACCGCGACATGCCGACACGCTGCGCAAGAGCCTGCAATGTCCACGCATGCCCCGGATCGTCGTGCAGGCAGCCGATGGCCGTGCTCATCTGCTTGTCGGCAAGGGCAAACAGCCAGCCGGTCGTGCCTTTCGCCCCGGCCGCCATGTGCAGCCGCAGGGCCTGCACCAGCATCATGGAGGCGAGCTGCTGGGCGATCAGCGAACCACCCGGCTGCGGATCGCGCAGTTCATCGGCCATGCGCTCCAGCGACCAGCGCATCGCTGCCTTCCCGGACTCGCCGGCGATATGCACGATGGGGGGCAGGGATTTCAGCAGGATGTCGGCGTGAGCGCCTGTCAGGATAAAGTGGCCGCCCGCAAGATAACAGCCGCCGTCTTCGCAAGAAACCTCGATGCCCGGCTGACGCGTCGAGCGAAGCGTCATGAAGTCGACGGGTGTTAGCGACAGATCGGTTGCAAGGCGGAAAGGCGGCCCGGGCGGCAGGAGGAAACAGTCGCCCATCGTGAGGCGCACCGGATCGGATACGCCATCGACACACAGCCAGCACTCGCCCGCTATGACAGCGTAGCATTTGATGCCCGGATGCTCCGGCCATTGGATAGACGTGTCACGCCGCAGCGCAAAGCCGCCCGATACGTAACTACGCGCCTTCAGCAACGACAACACATCTGACAGCGGGTCCATGCAGCCTCCGGACGATCGAGCCGATAATGCGGACTGTCAACCAGTGACACAGCCTGCAACAATATCTTTCCTGTGTACCCGAGGATGGAGCGGCGATCGATTGCTGCCTCCGCCTCGTTCTTGATCGAACCAGGAGATTTCATCATGCGTATTTTTCTGACCGGCGCCACGGGCTTTATCGGTTCGGCCATCATACCGGAACTTATCGGCGCGGGCCATCAGGTGCTTGGACTGACGCGGTCCGAGGCGGGCGCGCAGGCCCTGGCGGCTGCCGGAGCGGAGGTGCATCGCGGCGATCTGGAGGATCTGGAAAGCCTGCGCCGCGGCGCGGAGATGTCGGATGGGGTCATACACTGCGCCTTCAATCACGATTTTTCCAATTTCATGGCGAATTGCGAAACAGACCGGCAGGTTATCGAGGCCATGGGCGCCGTGCTGGCCGGCTCTGCCCGCCCGCTGGTCATAACATCCGCTACGGGCATGGGCAGCGGCGCCCCGGGACAGCCCGCGACAGAAGATATCTTCGACATGAACCATCCCAATCCGCGAAAAGCATCGGAACTGGCCGGGGTTGTCATGGCACAGCGTGGCGTCAAGGTGGTTGTGGTGCGTTTGCCGCAGGTTCATGACACCCGAAAGCAGGGCTTGATCACCTCCTTGGTCGAGACGGCGCGCGACAAGGGCGTATCAGCGTATGTGGGCGAAGGCCTCAACCGCTGGCCGGCAGCGCATGTCGGTGACGTCGCCCGCCTCTACCGGCTGGCTTTAGAGAAGGGTGAAGCCGGTAGCCGGTACCATGCCGTCGCGGAGGAAGGAATCCCGATGCGGGAGATTGCCGAAGTCATCGGGCGGGGACTGAAGATTCCAGTCGCCAGCCTGCCGCCGGATCAGGCTCAGGCTCATTTCGGAGTGCTCGGCATGTTTACGGCCCTCGACATGCCGGCCTCCAGCACCCGCACGCAGGAACGGCTCGGATGGCATCCGTCCGGCCCGGGACTGATCGCCGATCTCGAACAGATGCAATACTTCAGGGCGTGACCGCAGCGCGTACCTGCGGCATACCCCACGCAGGTACGCACAGCACCCGTCCAGGCCAACGCGACGGATGGCTCCGCAACAGGCCTTCCGTCGCCGCAACCGGTTAAAGGCACCGAAGCAAGACGATGCTGCATCGTGCTGCGGCAGCGACGCGCACCGTCTATAAACTGTATAAAATGTTTAAAATTTTAGTTTGATTACTTTAGTGCCGCAAGCATGCCTGTGTAAAAATGATGACAGTCCTTGTTTGATTTTCAAATCAAGACCAGAGCCAACATAGATGTAAATGCCCGGGGTATTTCGATAAAATTGCTAAGGATTTAGATACTTATTCAAGTTCGCCCAATACACTTCACATATCCCAACAAATTAACGTCTATTTTATCGCTGGCGTGTAAGTTCATCCCAACAAGAAACCTTACCGGACCACCTCGGCAGTCATGCGATTGCCGAAACGAAGGGATATGCCATGTCGACGAACACGACGCCCACAGCCATGACCGCGGTTCAGGCCGTCAGCGCTTCCAGCTTCACCAGCGCCATTGGCGTCAATACTCACATCGATTTCAACTGGAGCGATTACAACAACTTCGCCCAGGTCGAGAACGCGCTGTCCTATCTCGGCGTCTCGACCATCCGGGATTCGATCGACAACCCGATGGACCCCATCAAGTTCACGCAGCTGAACGCCGACCTTGGCGTGAAACTCGACGACTTCCTTTCGCCCGGCAGCGTGGGCTTCAACTGGCAGGTCCAAGAAATGGAGCAAGCGGGCTCCAAGCTTCTGGTCGCCGTCGAGGGCGCCAACGAGAGCGATAACTGGCCCCAGACGTATAACGGGCTCACCGGCCTCCCCGCGACGGAAGCGGAGCAGGCGGCGCTGTACAAGGATATCAAGGGAACCGCATCCACATCGGGCGTGACGGTAATCCAGTCCAGCTTCGGCCAGCTGGGTACGTTTGCAAACGTAAGCGGCGTCGCCGCCGATGCCGACATGGGCAACGCCCACATCTACTTCGGCACCGACAACAATCCGGGATGGGCCGGATGGATCGGCACCATGGACAATTATGCAACCGAGCTGACGCCCGGCAAAAGCGTCGCGGTTACCGAAACCGGCTACTACACGCTGAATAATGGCGGGGCCGGAGTCGACGACACGACCCAGGCCAAGTACGACCTGACCGATTTGTTCGACGAGTTCAAGTCGGGCGCGTCGATCATCAACCTGTACGAGCTGGTAGACCAGCAGCCCGAAGCCGGAAACACAAACCCGGAATATGCCTTCGGCTTGTTCAACTACGACTGGACGCCGAAGCCGGCGGCGATTGCGGTTCACAATCTGATGTCGATCCTGGATACCGTCTCGGGCGGCGCACCCGTTTCGACGCCGGGATCGCTGACATACAGCCTGTCGAACATGCCCACGACGGGCAACAGCGACCTGTTCCAAAAATCCGATGGCACGTTCGTGCTGGCCCTTTGGAACGACGTGCGCCTGCAATCGGCAACCGGTGGGGCGGTCATCACGGTGGCTCCCGTGAACGTCACGCTATCGCTCGGCCAAGCCTATGCCTATGTGGACGTATTCGATCCGCTTTCGGGCAGTTCGCCGATCGAAGTGTTCAAGAACGCGTCCACCATACAGATCTCGCTGCCGGATCATCCGGTCCTGATCGAGCTTAGCCAGACGGCGCTGCCTGCCACCGCCACGGGTCCGACGATCGCCGCTCCGTCCAAACTGTTTACCGAAGTCGGAACCGCCGTCCAGGTCGCCGGGCTGTCGCTTTCCGGTCCAAACGCCGGCAGCATCACCGTCGATGTGACCGCCAGCAGCGGCACATTGTCGGTAACCCAGTCATCGGGAACCGTGGAAAAAGGCAACAGCGTGTCCCTGACCGGAACGCAGGCCGTGCTGAACGCCGAACTGGCGACCCTGACCTATACCTGCTCGGGGTCGGTCGGCAGCGGTACGGTCAGCGTTTACGCCATCGACGGCGCGGGGCTGTCCAGCAGCCAGGCCATTGTGGCCAACACCGAGGTCACCCCGACAGCGCCGACCGATACCGGCCCGGTGCTGACACTGCCCGCGGCTGAATCGGTCACGACCGGTGCAAAAATCGCCGTCAGCGGCATCACGCTTGCGAGTGCGTACGAAGCGTACAATCAGGGTAGCAGCTTGCTGAAGGTAAGCGACACCAATGGAACGCTGTCGATGATCGACTGGTCGGGCAATACGATCTCCGGCTCGGGCACAAACTCGATCTCGTGTTCGGAAGGTTGGGCAGACCTGACGGCGGCCCTTTCGTCGCTGACCTACACGGCGGGTAAGACGGCAGGAACGGATACCATCACGATCACGATCTACGATCAGGAAGGCATGAACACGACCCGCACTATCGCGATCAAGACGACCGCGGCTGTTGCGACAACCACTCCCGTCACATCCGCGCCTTCTGCTCCGGCCGCCCCTGCCCCAACGGCACCCGTAACGGCGCCGGCAGCTCCAACACCTGCTGTTCCTGGAGCCTCCGGTCCTGACCTAACCCTGCCCGCAGCCCAGCATGTGGCTGCCGGAACAAAGACAGCAGTTACCGGTGTTACGCTGGCCGATGTCGCGGCTGCGGCAAACGCCGGCGCGATGTACCTCAATGTTTCCGATGGCAGTGGCACGTTGTCGATGACAAACGCAGCGGGAGCTTCGGTTAGCGGCTCCGGCACCTCGTCGATCACGTATAGCGCCACGTTCAGTAATATTTCGGCGGCGCTCGCTTCGCTGGCCTATACGGCGGCTGGCACCGGTGGTAACGATTCTATCGCTGTCACGATATGGGACCAGTTCGGCAGGCATGTGACCGAGAGCCTTGCGGTTGCCATCGCCGCCGCTCCCGCCGCTCCTGCTCCCGTCACCTCGGCTACGCTTACCAGTGCAAGCGCCACGGTTTCCGGCACCTCGGTCCTGACCACCGCGATCTTTGCCAATGGAACCGGCACCCCCGGCGCCGCGTGGAAGATCGCGGAAACCGCGGCGGGAGCGGTCACGATTACGGCCCCGACGGCTGGGTACAGTGGAACGGCAACGCTGAACGGCATTGCCAAGGTGACCATTGCCTCGCAAACCTACGCGCTGGTGGAAACACCGGCCGCGGGCGGCGCGCTGACGGTCGTGACGCCAGCCTCAGGCCTGGCCGGCACCATCGTGGCCGAGGGATCGGGCAACGATACGGTTGCCTTCGGCGGAACGGGCACCAGCTACTTCCATACCGGAAACGGCACCGGCACGATCAACCTGAACAGCGGCTTCACCAACATCTATATGGGCGACGTGAAGTCCGATTACCTGGTCCTGAACTATGGCGGCGGCAATCTGGTCCTGCGGGACGTCGCCAACGGCGCGTTCGGGACCAAGACGATCAATGTCGGCGCGGGCACCGGCGAGGTGACCTTTACGGATGGCAGCGTGATCGGGCTTGGCAACGTGGGCGTGGCGCAGCAGTACGGCGG
>CALMVH010000070.1:8755-11704 GCA_937873165.1 uncultured Rhodospirillales bacterium | reverse complement strand
GCGACAAAACAGCCTGAAACTCTGCGTCGCTCAGCCGCTCGAAACGCTCGCACACACGGATGCAGCGCTTCAGCAGGTCAGGATCGTTCATTCCGAGCCAGACATCGTTTTGGCCGACCGGGATGAGGTATTCGCCCGCTAGATGCATGGTGGAAGTTTATTGAACCAGGTGGTGTTTTGCGAGATGTATGCGGGATGAAAATGAAGATTGTCGCAATATCGGCTTTCCTGGTTCTAGTTCTGGTCGGCGCGCGGCTGGCCGCCGAGACTGGCCGGCCGCACTTCCAGACTTCGACCATGCGGATCGACGGGACGTCGAGTCAGCCGCTGAACTTTGAGATCGAAGTGGCGCGCACGCCTGCCGAGCAGGAGTTCGGCTTGATGTACCGCCGGACCCTCGACGACCACGCAGGCATGATCTTCATTGAGGAGCCGCCACGGCTCATGACCATGTGGATGAAGAATACTCTGATTCCGCTCGACATGCTGTTCGTCGGCGGCGACGGCACGATCCTCAACATCGCGCCCGACGCGGTGCCCGAGTCGGAAAAAATCATATCCTCTGGGGTCCCTGTGAAGGCCGTGATCGAACTTGCGGGCGGAGCCTCCGTCCGCCTGGGGATCAAGCCGGGGGATAAAGTTGTTTCCCCTGCGTTGGAAGCCGCCGCCGCCCATCCTTGAGCGTCGGGGCTTGTTTTCAGGAGCGATAAGCCGTTATCTAGGCGCGTCGGGGCGTGGCGCAGTCTGGTAGCGCGCTAGTTTTGGGTACTAGAGGCCCCCGGTTCGAATCCGGGCGCCCCGACCAGAAGGAAGAAGGCGGTCGATGAAAGTTACGATCCTGCAGCCGATCCAGCAGCTGATGCAGCGCGGAAACGTGACCGGCGGCCATTGGCTGATCGAGTGCAACATGGAAACGCGGCGTTATCCCGAGCCCTTGATGGGGTGGACGGCGTCCAGTGATACGCTGAACCAGATCAAGCTGAACTTTAAAACCCTTGAGGAAGCCAAGGCGTTTGCCGAGCGCAAGGGCTGGGAGTACAGCATCGAGGCGGCCCGCGAACGCATCGTCAAGCCACGTACCTACATCGACAACTTCAAGACGCGCGGCGACAAGGAATAACCGCCTCGTCGACTCCGTAGCTCAACTGGATAGAGCACGAGCCTTCTAAGCTCGGGGTTGCAGGTTCGAGACCTGCCGGGGTCGCCATCCGCCTCACGTTTGTCTCAAATGCGCAAACCCTTGTTCCAGGTCGCTGACCAGATCCTGCGCATTCTCCAGGCCGGCATGCAACCGCACGAGCACGCCGTCGGTCGGCCAGGCCATGACGCTGCGCGAGCGCGGTTTCAGCTCAGGCGTGATTAACGACTCGAAACCGCCCCAGCTGAAGCCCATCCCGAACAGTTGCAACGACTCCGCGAACGCAGCGACGGTTTCACGGCGCATCGGCTTCAGGCAGAATGAAAACAAGCCGCTGGCCCCGGTGAAGTCGCGCTTCCACAGCGCGTGACCGGACGCTTCGGGCAGGGCGGGATGCAGCACGGCGGTGACCAGCGGCTGCGCCTGAAGCCAGCGCGCCAAGGTGAGGCCTGTTTCCTGATGGCGTGCCAACCGCGCCGACAAGGTGCGCAGCCCTCGCAGTCCCAGATACGCATCCTCCGGACCCGTTGCGATGCCTGACTGGTAGGCCGCGCGCCGCAATGCCGGCTCGCAGGCTTCAGTCACGGTTACCGTGCCCAACATTCCATCCGCATGCCCAACGATGTACTTGGTTGCCGCATGGATCACGATATCGGCGCCGTGTTGCAGCGGCTGGAAGAAAAGCGGCGTTGCCCAGGTATTATCGACCGCCGTGACAATGCCAGCCTGCCGTGCCATGTGCGCGATGGCTGAAACATCCGTGACCTCGAAGGTCAAGGAACCGGGGCTTTCAAGAAATACGATCGCCGTATTTTTCCGGAAGCGGGTCTTGATGTCTTCGCCCAACGCCGGATTGAAAAACTCGGTTTCCACTCCGAAGCGCGCCAGCATGCCGGTACAGAAGTCGCGGGTAGGGGAGTAGACGTTATCGCTGACCAGGATATGCGAACCGGCGCTTGTGTAGGCGGTAAGCACCAGGGTGATGGCCGCCAGGCCGGAGGGCGCGGTAAAGGTCCGATACCCATGTTCGAGTTGTGTAATCGCATCTTCGAACGCGCGGTGGGTAGGCGTACCCTGGCGCCCGTATCGCAGGCTGCCAAATGGGTCCTCGGGCGCGATTAGATCGTCAAGGGTCTGGAACAGCACGGTCGACCCGCGCTGGACGGCGGGGTTGACGAAGCGGCGGCCTTCGCTATGCGGGCGACCGAGATGAACGAGATCGGTTTCGATTTGGCGCGATGGCATTTCCGGATTCCGTCGATGTCTTGACTAGGTGCTGGGCCGCGCAGGGCTCGGTACGCGCTTTCAGCATTTCATCATTGCACGACTCTTTCAACGCGCGATCGGCAGTATGGCTGTCGCGTGCCGCCACCAATCCCCCGGTCATTGGACCGACCCCGTAATCGTCACCCGAGTCGATGTAGCGGACAACGCCGCCTAGATTCCTTACGACCAGCGAACCCGCCAGGTGATCCCATAGCCGGTTTGGAGCCGATACATATGCGTCGAGCCGTGCTGGCGCGATGCCGGGCAGCGCCAGGCCGCTTCGGGCGAACTCGGAATAGGTTCGAGCCGCCGCTGCCGTCTCGTCCAGCCAGGCAAAGTCACCCGAACTCCGCTGCTTCAGGAACCCGGGTATGAAATACTGGCTATCGAGCGTGGCAACATCGGTCCTGTTGCGCCCGGCAAAAGGCGGCAGTGACTTCCACCCGGCGCCATCCTGTTCCGAGATCCAGACGCCGCCCGTGTCTTCCGCGGCGATGACCCGGTTCCGGGTGGCGCCGTCCGCATTCCCGTACACTTCAAGGATG